>JANLHK010000072.1 GCA_024653645.1 Candidatus Roizmanbacteria bacterium
CGCGCAGCATGCTGCTTTCGGCGGTACTGTCATCGATTCTCTTTTTCATTCTCTATCTTCCCGGTATTTTAACCACTTCGATATCCGGAGACGTTCTTATGATGAGTCTGATGCTGAACCTCACTATTAGCTTTGTCACTATCATGCTGTATTCACTGCGGGGAAGCCTCTATATACCCATCGCCGTACATATGGCTATTCTGTTGTGGTTCGATATCCTATGGACTTCGGCGGTACGCTAACGGCATAGATAACGAAAATAGTTTCGGTTCCTTTAACAATACGCTGCAATTCAGTTCGCTGTAATCCAGCAGGATCGCTGAGAGTCTTAGCTTGGCTTTCAGTTAATACCTGTATAACGGGTTTACCCGGGGGAAGTTGTGGGGGTAGCTCAGCGGCGTTTGAAAAAGAAAATTTGTCAAAGCCGGGCACTTGGCTATACCCATATTCATCCGGTTTGCTGGTTTGAGCCGCGGCCTGATAGTCCTGTGGGGGGTACTTAAGATAAAACAACAAAAACATATATGACTGTCCCACATCGGTGGTGATATAGAAATGATCATAGGTTTGGTAATTCTGTTTAACAAATGAGGCCAGTTCAGAGTATCCCGCTTCCCAGGTTCGTATGACGAGTGCACGGGAGGGATAGTGAACGAGAAAATATTCCCAAGTTCGTGCGGTTAATGCTATATGTCCCAAGAGTATGAGTGCGAGCCCATAGCTCCATATTTTTTGTTTGTTTTTGATGGCGCCTACGGCCATGGTAATGCCTATGGCGGCAAAGATAATGAGGGGTACAAAGAGGGTATAGGTGCGTATAACCGAATACTCCTGCCAAGTCAGTGCTCCGGGAATGGGAGTAATGAGGAAAATGCCGAGCAATACCCAGACGCCTCTCTTTTGGTAGTTGCGTAGCGCCCAATAGATACCTAGAATAGCAAATCCCAGTTCAATCAGTGATAGCGGACCCATGCTTTGGTAACCGAATCGCACATTGGTGTCACCATGATACGCTAAGTACTGTGGTGAAAAATAACTCACATAGCGGTTCATGATTTCGTTTCCAACCACAAACACCATGGTGCTAAACGGAGACTTGCCACTCATGATGGCGAGCTCCTGCTGCATGGCAGCTACGCCCGTATTGGTTCCGATGAACAAATTCGCAAGACGGCTAGGAGGGGTGGAAAGTTCAGCAATAGTAAAAGGAATGATAAACAGACACGCCACTAACAAACTAACCATGAACACTGTTTTTTTATGCGATCGCCAGAGCATGTAGCCGAGTGTGGGAATCATAACCGCATAGAATATACGTGCACTGTGGTAGGTATACAATGCAAAGCTCGCCGCGATCACAGCTCCTAGGCTGTACCACCAAAGATTATTTTTTTGATTGATGATGCGTAGCATGCACCATGCGGAAATGGAAATAAGTAAGGTCATAAGCACGCTCTCATGTGCGTGACGCGAAAGCATGTTGAGGCTGGGTGTTATGGCTGCAAGCAATGCGGCGATGCGCGCGGTGGCTTCATGGTTCGTTGCTTCACGCGCCAGCAGATAGATAACCAAGACTAATAACAGCGCACTCATAATAGTAGGAAGACGCACCGAAAATTCATTTAGGCCCAGCAGTGCAACTGATGGGATAGTTGCGTACATATATCCCGGTAATTTATTATCCCCGTATGAGCGAAGCCGCAAGAGCGGAAGGGGAGTTCCAAATTCGTCTTTGCCGGTCTTAAGAATTGAATAGGCATTGTATCCGTATGCTGCCTCGTCGGCATTGAATCCAGGAGGAGAAGCAGAAAAGCGAACGAGATGGAGCGCAAGGCAGATAATCATCGCCACAGCCAAAACTAAAATAGTTTTTTTTGTCATTTCAATATAAATTGAGCTATCGAAGAATCGATATGCTGAGTTTCAAATATCGACATGCTAGCAAAATATACCCCATGTGCCGCATAGATACGGTAGTCATTTCCTGTTTTATACCAGAGTTGTTTAAAATGTGTGATAGTTTCATCCTTAATGGATTCTCCAATTGGCATTGAGATAATAACTTCACACCCGTGACTGTTGACATAGTCTATAGCCTGTACGCTAATAACCTTTCCCTCATTTTTTACTTGATTATTTGCCGCGTTGTTACAAAGTTCAAAGGTAGGTTTTGCTTTTCTGTTTTGAGAAGGGTATACATCAAGTCCAATTCCTTCTCCCGCCTCAGCATAAGAACTACCCATCCTAGTGAAAAAATAAACATTGTTATCGTTAATCGGACTAGATTTTTCATAATTACTAGGATAATAGAACGTATAGTTTTCTTTGCTAATTTGTTGAAGTATAACGGAATTCGTTATTTGAGACGATGGCGTTATTATACTAGTTGAATTTATGTTATTAGCATTTCCAGTCACCCTCGAAGAATCTGATTGAATATAAGGAACTGGATCACTTTTATCCGCATTAGTTGTATAAAAATATATACCAGCAGCAACAGTACCTATAAGGAGTATGCCAAGGATAATGAATAGGAGTTTGTTATTAAATAGTGAAGGAACTTTTTCAGGTGGGGTATTTAAATCAACCTTATTAGCGGGTTGAATGTTTAAGTTATTTTCCATAACTTTCTAAATAACCACAGCTTTTGCATCTATAGACCTGTATTGGTTTACTTTCGTTTTTGTTGCTAATCCAATTTATAAACATGCTACCCTTTGCCCAGGGAACAAAAGATCCATATATGCTCCCATATTGACCAACCTCCATCTCTTTATCACATTTAGGACATTTCATTATTATATTTATGGATTACTGAAAAAAGTATAGCAAATTGCTCTATTTGTTTATGCTGAATGGATGGTGGCAAGAACTTCTTCATCAGTTTTTTTCCAAAAGGGCATTTCAGCACGTCTTTTTTGTAATATCGTTGGGAGCATAAAGCACGCTGCAAGGGCAGCGGGTATCAGTGATGGATGTTTGAGTATATATAAGACCAGGTGCATAAACGATAGGTGATCCAGATTCTTCCACATAAATACAAATTGATTGCGCTGGGCGATGGCGGTAATGGTTTTTTTTGAGAAAAAGCTGCGAATGGTAGTCTCATGATGATGCTCAACCAGAATATCAGGACTAAATACGGTTTCATACCCCCGCTTCCAGGCGCGGAACCCTAAGTCGACATCCTCCCAGTAAAAAGGTGCATATAGCTCATCATATCCATTCAGTGCTTGAAAGTACGAGGCACGAACCAGGGAACTGCCGCCTTCGGGCCAAAGATTGGTGCAAGCTATCTTTGCGCTTTTGCCGCTGTGTTCAAAAATACCGTTTTGCAGGTGTGCGGTATTTGCTCCCACGACTGATTTGTCTTTTTCAATCTGCGCAAATGATACGGCAAACAGATTTACATTCTTTTTAAGCGTATCAACGGCTTTTTTATATGATGTATCAAGGAGCTTGACATCGCTGTTAAGAAACAGCAAAAAAGAATTACTGGCGCGCTTGACTCCCCGATTCATAGAACCGCTGAAACCCATGTTCACGGCATTATGTAAGACGTGTGCCTGGGGGGTAAGAGTATGTATGCGTTCCTTTAAACCCCGACTGGCCGGATCGTCAATCACAATAATGATCTCTGTTTTCTTTAAGAAAGGCGCATTATGCTCAAGGTTGCGGAGAAACAATTCTTCATGTTTGTATACGGGGATAATGGTGGATATGCCGCTCATATAAGGTTAAGTGTTTGTAATCGTTGTTGTAATGCAGTATATGAAAAATGTTCTTTTGCACGTGTTTGCCCAGCCTGTTGCATTATAGCGTACTGCGCTGGGTTTTGGATAAGGCGAGCGGTGTAGTGGGCAAGCTCTTGTCGTTTTGAAAACAGATAACCGGTCTTTTCGTGCATAATAGTTTCCTTTGGTCCTCCGGCCTCATAGGCAATGGGTACAGCGCCGCTTGCCATAGCCTCGACAATCGCAATGCCAAAATGCTCAACCGACATCGGTGACTCTTTTTCTGATACGCCATAACCGGCCGCATGCCAGTAGAACTGGGCCTGGGCATACTGCTGCATCAGTTCATCGTATGATGCATTGATATGGAGCGTGATACGCGCATCATCATGAATGAGTTTGCGCAGAGAATCAACATAGGGCTCATCCTCTGGTTTGCACCCGCCTGCCAAAACTAAACGGTAGTCATTAAAAAGCTGAGGGTATTTTTCCAGTCCGTACTGGAATGCCCGAATCAGAACTTCCTGTTTTTTAGCATGAAGATGCTTAAAAAATCTCCCTACTGACAGAATCATTTTTTCTTTATGGGTTTGCGGTACGTCGATAAAATAATTGTCTGAAACGATGGGATACAACACCTGTCCCAGCGAGAGATGGTGTGAATGTTTGTCAAAGTACCGTTTTACAAAACGCGAGTTATACAGGGGGATATAGCGACTGCTTTTTATACTCGAGAACCATGAGTCGTTTCCCAGAAGCTCACGATTGGGTACCTGCAGCAGGGCGACATTTTTTTTGGCAAGCGAAAAGGGATAACTGCCGTCTGGTTGGTAAAAAAATACATCTGACTGGGCAAGAAACTGTGCTTTTGATACGGCATTGCGGGTATGCCATTGCGAGTTGATATCAATAAACCCATATGGGGCTCCAAAACGGGCAATTAACCTTTTCTTAATATAAGGATCGGGCCACAATAATGCGGTGTAATAGCCGGCGTCGTGGTAGGCGCGTGCAATATCCAGTAAGTATTTTTCTCCACCGCCCAATGAATCGAGGTAAGGGGTTAAAAAGAGTGCACGCATGAGCCCATTATACACGCAGCCGTTTTTCGTAGAGTAGTAACCACGTAATGGTCTTGCTGTACGCCTGATATATGGATTCGATAACACCATAGGAGCCATCAAGAAAACCCATGTGTTGAAACAGCCTGCGGTAGAGCTCACCTACGTATTTGCGCATAAAGGTTTTGGTTGCAACGGGCCGTTTTGCCTCATACAGCAGTGTGGCCTCAATTGCTTCATAGATAGCCGTTTTTTGTACCATGCCTGATAATTCGTTATGGAAAAAGTGAAGCATGGGTGATTGCATGAACCCCATTGATCCGCGAATTTCTGGAGTAGAGTGAATACGTGTTGGCCATGAGACAAAGTCTGCGGTATGGATAAGTCGTATCTGAGTGTCGGGCCACCATCCTCCGTGGGCCAGCCATGCACGTCGGCCAAAAATATTTTTCCGCTTTATTCTAAAATGGCTATGCGGAGTTGTTGCAAGGGTTCGTGGTATTTCCTGTGCCAGCGCCTTTGTGATATGCTCATCGGCGTCCAGAATAAACACCCAATCTGCACCTGCGGCTTTCTTAATGCCATATGATCGCGCCGGCTCAACATAGCGTGAAAAAGGGAAGGTAGTAACACGGGCCCCCGCACGTCGCGCTATTGATCGTGTTTTGTCGGTGCTGTTCATATCAACCAACACTATATCCTTGCTGAGCAACTTCGCGGAGGCGATGCATGAGGCTATCGCCTGCTCTTCGTTATACGTATGAATAATAACGGTGAGACGCATTATTGGATGAGCAACTGTTTTGGTATCGTAATCCCATAGGGCTGTTGTACCACATCGCCGGGTTTTTCTGGGATATGGACGCCGATCATAGGATAGTTTTCAGTTAACCCATACGGCATGCCCTTTACCTTCAGCAAGTATTTAAATCCGGTATCGGTATTAGGAGGTCCATCAAATGATATCGTGTAATTATTGTTCCCCACCCGTTCTTTGATTTTCATAACAATACTTTTTTTTGCCGCCAGGCCTTGTGGATTGGTGACTAGCTCGTAGCGTATATTGGCCACATTGCCCACCACGTAGAGCGCAAACAACACCACTGCAATTGTTTTAGGAAGTTTAATGAACAAGTGGGCGATGACCAGGGTGATAAAGGGGAAAAACACCATAAAATAGTATTCGGAAGGTCGTTTGCCATAGGCGGCAAAGATAACTGGGATGAGTATAAATAAGTAAGCAGTGGCGGTAAAGAATATTTTTTTATGCTTATCCGTGGTCTTTTTACCCAGCCACCACGCCCCCGCTATCAGCCCTGCACCTAGTATAAGACTCATTACCACACTGCGCACATACGTATAGGGGATAAACGTATTGGCAAATACTTCACGCCATACCCATAGATCTTTCTGTGCTGCAGTGCCACTTCGTACAAAATAGCCAAGCATAAGGTTGGTATTAAGAAAATCATGGCGAAGATCAAACAACAGCAGTGGGGTAAACATTATTAGAAATGATCCCACGGCGAGCACAACTTTAGTCCATGCAAACACGACGGTTGTATTGTTCCGGAACAGGAGGAATAGGTACAGTGTGCAAAATACGCCCATGACGATAAACTGAAAATGCATATTGCTGAAAAATCCCAGAGTAATTCCCAAGAGCACCCAGTCGAAAGAACGATTATGCGTTCGGATACGGTTCAGTAGGTGCCACACCGACACAACACCAAGCGGTAAGTATATGGGCCACCAGGGAATTGAATCATATTTTACGTGATAAGAACTAAAGGTCCAAAGAGCTAAGAAGACGAGCGCGTGTGTTGTACTGAAGAGACGGGAAATGATTTTGTACGATGCGATGAAAAATAATGAATTGATGACAATCATAAATATAATCAGGGCACTGGGGTCAAGGCTAGTGAGGAGATAAAAGGGAACGAGGATGTAGGTAAAGTACGGTGCCAGAAAGAAGCCTAAGTCATCAGTCACACGAGGTCCCAACAACGTGAACTTGTTGAGCTTTACGATATCATATATCTGGTTTGAAAATTGTTCCTGATCCCAGTCAAAAATGATCCTCTGATCAAGTTGCCACAAGCGTGTCATTACAAACGCTATGACGATTGCTGCAAGCCATAGATATTTTTTCATCGAAAAATTAATGAATTAATAAGGGTTGAGTCTGACGGGATTTGCTGCTCTTCAGGGGTAAGTTTATATCGTTCTGTTCTGAAGCCATATCCATCGCTCCAGGTTTCCACGGGCTTCTTGGTTATCTTAACGCGTTCTGCCTGCCACCACGTATGATTGAAAAATGGACGGTCGCTGGGAGGTGGTGCGATCATGAGGTATACCGTCGTTTTTTTTATGTTTTCTTCGCCCTTACCTTGAGGATACTTTTTTTGCATATAATGCATAGCATACCGTTCTGAATAGCCGAATTGATCAGGTGTAAAAATAAAATATCCAAAGTCGGCAGGTGCGTGTTGGTATATTTTTTCTGCCCTCATTTTATAGAATAACCAACTACTGGGGTTACTGCTGCCCGGTTTTAGTTCCCACAGCACGCGTATTGATACAAACATATTCACCACAATCACACTAGCGATCACGATATAGGCAAGGCGCGGACGATGAACAACTAATGATGCAAGTAGCAAGAGAAA
>JANLHK010000075.1 GCA_024653645.1 Candidatus Roizmanbacteria bacterium
CACTGGGATGATAACTTTTTGATAGTACAGATACACCCTATCTTTGTTTGTGGTGCGCAGGTACTGGTCGAGCCATACTGCAAGCATAAATACCATTGAACCAAAAAATGTGCCAAGCAGTATTTTGTCCGTTCCCCATAACATATTTCCCGGTAACCCAATCATATTGCCCCAATAGAGCGGCGGGATGACAAAAAGAAAAAATAGTATGGTAGACAGTGTTTTTTTGTACGGTATGCGCCATTTCTTTTTTCCCAGCCAGTCTGCAAGCCAGAGCCCACTTGAAACGATAATGCCGCCAATCCAAATGCCGGTAACGGTATCGTCAATACCGATCCATCGCGAAACCCCTAAACCGGCACCCACCGCTATGGTGCACAGGGGGCATACTGCATGGACTTGACTAGCAGATATTAAGAAGAAAAATAGTCCCAGTAATAAGGTAGTGATGAATGTCATAAGGTATCCCGTAGGTAATTAACAATGTCTGGTGTCCCTAGTAGACATTCACCTTCAGGGGTATATAAAAACGGAACGCCAATACTGTCGGTTGCGAGCCCGCAGCTTTTTGCCTTCTTTTCTAATTCCATTGCGTTGACTTTATTTTCATACACCTCTTTTTTAACAATCTTAATTTTTTTCTCAATATTATTTTTCTTCATCCATTCTTCAACATCAGCGCAGTGCGGACACGTATTACCGTAATAGAATACTAAGTCCCTTGATGTATTGCCCTTACTTCCATAGACAATTGCAGCGAGTAAGATGGTGATGATAATAATCAGCACCAGCGTAAAAATGGTTTGTCTCATGTATACCCAGTATACCCCTACAATTGCTTTTGTTCATCAGGCCTGTTTCCACCCATTATTTGTCCACCGATAGATATGGTTCGTGCGGTTACGGTTCCGTCGGTGTTAGTGCTTCCCATGACAGTAATTTTTTCGCCGGTCTGTACATCGGCTAGAGTACCAGCGGACAATTTGTTTATCTGAGTATCGTCAGAATACACAATAATTTTTGTGCTACCATCAGATAATTGTATGGTTACGGTTGTTTGATCTTTACTGATCACTGATCCACTCACCGGCCCAGCACCTTGCTGTATTGGTGGCACACTCTCCTCGTTTGAAGGCGCAACTCCATTGCTTTGGAAATTAGAAGATCTTCTTCCTAGGCTTCCGGAAGGCTGTTGGTTTTTTTGATATACGGTTCCTCCCAAAAAACCAAGAGAGAGAATGATCACGGCACCGACCAACAATAGCATTGGTTTCATATAATTTTAATTAATTAGTAATATACGATTATTCATACCGTAATGCCTCAATAGGTTGCAGATTGGCTGCACGGCGTGCAGGATACCAGCCAAACAGTATGCCGATTGCAGTTGAGACGACAAAGGCAAGGAAAACCGAGCTTATGGATAACACAAACGTGGAGCCGCTGATGACAGTGTAGAGGTAAAAACCTGCGATGCCAAAGAAAACTCCAATAATACCTCCGGTAAACGTTAAAATAACTGACTCTATCAGAAACTGCAGAATAATAATTCGTTTTTTTGCCCCCAAGGCTTTTCGTAAACCGATTTCACGCGTCCGTTCGGTTACGGTTACCAGCATGATATTCATAATGCCGATTCCTCCAACCAGAAGCGATATAGCTGCAACGCCCGATAGAAGTGTGGTAAACGTGCCGCTTACCTCAGAAATGGTTTCCAGTATGTCAGCCTGAGACATAATGGTGAAGTCGGCCTCTGCCGGAGTGTCAAGATTATGGCGTGACAGTAACAGATACCCAACTTGGTTTTGTGCACGAATCATGACGTCTGAACTTATGGCCTCAAGATAAATACTTGATAGATAGTCAACGCCAAATAGTTGTTTTTGTGCGGTGGTGAGCGGAACGTATATAACATCATCCTGATTTTGCATACCGGAACCTCCTTTTTCTTTGGTTACCCCGATAATCGTGAACAGAGCTCCGTTAATTCGTATTGATTGGCCAATAATATTTGTGTTTCCATCAAATAGATCGTCTACTACGGTGGGGCCCAATACGGCGACTTTTGCATGAGTACTGACATCGTTATCGGTAATAAAGGTTCCCAACTGTAGCTCAATTTGCCGTACCGATACATAGGCTGAAGTAACGCCATATACTGAAGTATTGGTATTATTGCTTCCGGCGATAATTTGGCTACGCCCCGAGTACGCCGGGGCCACATTGTTGATAGTCGTGATCTGTGGAGATGAAGAAATTGCCTGAGCATCATCAAACGTTAATGTGGTTACGCCGCCTGCTGCCCCACGGACACCCCCAGACGTTTGGCTTCCTGGCGATATGGTGAGTAAATTACTTCCCAGCGATTGGATACGAGACTGGACATCGCTTTGTGTTGCTTGGCCTAACGATACCAGTGCGATAACGCTTCCAATGCCGATAATAATGCCTAGCATAGCCAAGCCGGTACGCAGTTTGTTAATCGATAAATTTTTAAAGCTGGTTACAATCAATTTATTGATGTTCATGATACGGTTAACTTTTTTTGTTTGCCGTTGCGCGCGTCTTCAACTATTTTTCCGTCACGGATATGTATGATGCGTTTGGCGTAATGGGCAATATCTGGCTCATGGGTGATCATGATAATGGTGTGGCCTTTTTCATTTAATTTCTGAAAGATACTCATAATTTCATCTGCCTGGGCACTGGCAATGTTTCCCGTGGGCTCATCGGCAAGTAAAATCGCCGGATCCATAACGAGCGACCGGGCAATCGCAACCCGTTGTTGTTGTCCGCCTGATAATTGGTTGGTGGTATGATGTAACCGGTTCCCCAAACCAACTATCTCAAGAAATTGTTTTGCACTTTTTAGTTGCTCATCCTCTGGTATGCCGGCATAGGCCATGGGCAACATTACATTATCCAAAGCTGATGTTCGGGGAAGTAGGTTGTACGCTTGAAAGATAAAGCCGATTTTCCGATTTCTAATATCGGCCAGTTCATCCTCGGTCATTTTTTCAACATTTTGGCCGTCCAGGAAATATTCACCCGAGGTGGGCAGGTCAAGCGCCCCTAGAATATGCATAAGGGTTGATTTTCCTGATCCAGATGGGCCCATTATGGCAACAAATTCCCCCTTTTTTATCTGGAGTGAAATATCAGATAAGGCGATGGTTTCAACACCTTCCATGTTATATACCTTCGTAAGGCGAGAGGCTTTGATGATAATAGTGTCCATAGGTTGTTATAGTCCGCGCATCATAGCCCCTCCTCCCGCAGGCGCTCCTCCCCCACTATTGTTGGATGAACCTGAGAAGTCCGAGGTTTCATTATTCTCACTTCTTGAATTTGAAGAGAGGTTATACGTCACTATTTCGTCGTTTTCAGATAGGCCTGAGGTAACTTCTGTCTGTGTTCCATCAGATTCGCCGATAGTAACGGTAACGCTTGCTACTTCTCCATTTTTCAGCACTTGTACTGTTGACGTATTATTAGTGGTTGCAAGGGCAGAAGAAGGAATGAGAAGCGTATTTGTTTTAATACTCGTTATGATATGTGCGGATACTGCCATATTGGGATATAGGGCAATGTTGGTTGCGTCAAGTAGGATGGTGACAGGATAGGTAGTGACTCCAGACGTAACGGAGCCACTGGTATCAACTGCCAGCACTTTTCCCGTAAATGTTTTGTCGGAGTAGGCATCCAGCGTTATAGTTACTCTTTGATTAGGCAAGACTTTTACTACGTCGGTTTCAGTTAATGAAATCGACGCTTCAAGCTGGCTGTTGGCATTGTCGATTTTACCCAATTGCTGGGTGGTGATTGAGCTTGCGGTGGTGGAATTGGAGGATACTGAGTTTGAAATTGATG
>JANLHK010000076.1 GCA_024653645.1 Candidatus Roizmanbacteria bacterium
AACGCCTGCAAGAACAACCACGCACTGTTCCCCCGCCATCATCCACTCCGCTTCCCCGTGCAATGATTGAGGCGGTCCTGAAGCGCGTGGAAACCACCAACGGAGAAGAAACCGTTACTATACGCCGCTCTATTCCCACTCAGTTTTCCCCACAAACTCAGACTAGGAGCGTCTTTGATCGAGGACTTAATGCCGGAGCGCGGCTTGCAGACCGTTTCCTGAGCCCCCGCTCAATGGTCAAGAATGCCGCTCAATCAGCCCTACAAAAAGGGGCCCAGCAAGTGGCACAACGCGCTGCAGTGGCGGCAGCAGAAAACCCCGCCACCTGGCCGGTAATAGCTGTGATAGTTGCAGTAGTGGTATTAGGCGTGATCTTCTTTATGCTGATGGATACCAATACCATGCTTGCTGCCGCTCCCTATAGCCAGCAGACGTCAACACCAGGAGTCATTGGTACTACCACCACCTCTCCTGAAACAATTATTCCCACCGTCGGTCCTGGTTTACCATTACCCACGAACCCTCCGTTGAGTGGGGATGAACCTCAATCAATGGACGAGGTAGTCACCTTAGCATCCAACCTTACTGATGTTTCCCGTGAAGCATTAATTGCCATTTCTAAAGTTGAAGCGGGTGGTGCCTGGGGATACACACCCGAACAGTTTAGCCTGTATAATACCTATGGCTGGTGGCAGAGCCCCACCTTAACCGCGGCACAACTACGGACCGGCTATGGATACGATACCTGCTCCGGTAAAGCTCCTGCCGATAGTGCCCCTCAATTGCGTGGATTGCAAATTACCGCCGGAGCGGGTTGTGCTAATTATCCTGATGGCACCATATCCGTGGTTATGGGTACCATGCAATTTAATATAAAAACCTGGGAAGGGTACGCAGGAACGGTCCAAACACTCCTCGACTTACCCCGTGAGGCTGACCGAAGAGTTATTGCCGAATCATTTATAGGAGCAGGATTGTTTATTAAAGCACGCGTGAATAAAAGCAAAGACGCGCTGTGGACCTATGAAGATTTTATTAAAGCTGCCCACGATTACTACGGACGATGTATCTACGGAATAAATGGAAACTATTGCCGGGATGTGTGTAATAACTATGAAACCGCTACCGGCCGGTCAATCGGGTGTGCAAACATCAAGCAAACCGCGACAGGAAAATAATTATAATCGTGCCCGCTGCGCGATTTCGTAGTCAACCACTTCTTGGGGCTTACCATACTTAAGACGCGATAGCTGCTTGATGGCTTCCGCAACTTGCGGATTACGACGCGCCTCCTCTTTTTTCATATCCTTACTCATATCAACGGAGAATGGAGGCACCGGTTCATTATCAATATTGGTTTTCATATAGGCATGAAAGCGCTCCACGTTAATGAGATCGGTTTCGTTAAATACCGGCTGAAATTCGTGCTGCAAGTAACCGCCATCAGTAACACCTACCCTGAAGCCTACGATCGTACCAACGTTACCAAATATGGCATTTTTTACCTCTTCTTCCATCTGGCCTATAAACTGATTGGCTACAGTAAGGTTTAGGGCGTATTTACGCGCCTCCGATAAAATAATGGCAAAATCCCCCGTAGCAAAGTTTTGAAACTCATCAACATACAGATAAAAATCCCGACGGTCCTTTTCAGGCATATCAGCCCGACTCATAGCAGCAGACAATAACTTTGGGATAAGCACGAGTCCCAAAAACTGTGAATTTTCTTCCCCCAACTTACCCTTGGACAAGTTAATGATGAGTATCTTTCCTTCATCCATCACTTTGCGGAAATCAAACGAGCTTTTACTTTGGCCAATAATATTGCGGATCATTTTGTTAGTGACAAACCGGCCGAATTTTGAGGCTATATAATCAAGTACCTCACTCTTATGAAAGTCCGATGTTTGTGCAATCTGATCAGTCCAGTACCGGCGAATAATGGGGTCTTTTACCTTGGGCAGCAGCTGATTGACAAATTTAGGGTCAGTCAGAATGCGGTTTACTTCAATAAAGGTATTGCCCTCTTCACACATAACCGTCAACATGGCATTTCTGACCGCATGTTCAAATCGAGGACCCACAATACCCGTGCGCTGCGGGTCATACAGCTTGTACATCAGGTTAATAATCGCTGAGGCCATAAAATGCTTCTGTTCCTCGGTGTGTGCCTCCATAATGTTCAGTCCCATGGGTCGCTCACTATCGGATGGGTCAAAGTAAATAACATCTTCTGCTCGCTCGGGAGGAATCAGCTCAAGAATCGACTCTGCTGCGTCACCATGCGGATCAATAAAACACAGCCCTTTGCCTTTGTTAATGTCTTGCGAAATCATTGATACCAAAAGCTGCGTCTTACCGACGCCGGTTTTACCAATAATATACACGTGGCGCTGACGGTCTTTGGGCCCTATGAATACCGGAATGCGTACCCCACGATACTTGGAAAAGCCAATAAATATTCCCTCTGAAGGCATATGGGTTGGGGCTGGTGCTTTTTTGGCCTTTAACCAGTTAATATTGGGCGCTTCAATCGTTTTATTAGGAAAATGAAATAATGATGCCAGTTCATCGGGCGTCAGTAGTGATACACATTTCCAACGGCCCCATTCAAACATAGGAAAGTACCGATAGATAAGGCTGTACATAAAACCCGGTTTAAATAGAATTTTAGCCGATCGAAACGCATTTAAATCAGAATTAAACTGGGTAAAGGCTGCTTTCAGGTTTGCCAAATGCATCTTTGCACTATCGCCACTGGTTGAATTAACTACAATACGCACGACCGACTCAAAACCTACTCTACTCGACTTGTCATCAATTTTCTCCAGCGTTTTTTGATCATACTTGTACGTTGCTTTCTCGGGATTGGTTTCCTTTTTTCTGGTTTCTGCGGTGAATGCCTTTCCTTCCTTTTTCCAATGACCATGCGCTGGTCGTATAAGAACCTGCACCAGCGCCCCCTCACCTTCACTCATCTTTGACAAGGCTGAGGTGATGCCCGATATGGAATCAGTGGGCATATCGCGAAAGGTTTTAATGGGAAAATACCCTACCTCTTTTTGTACCAAGGCTGCGTAGGCAACATGTCCGTTTTCAGTAAAAATATTAGGCTCCTCAACCTCAATTATGTCTGCAGACGAGTACATCGCATAAATCTGTTTTTCAACAAGATCAGTGAGTTTTTTAGGTACATGCAAATAAAACGAAATGTCGCCATGAGTACCTACTATTTCAAGCCCTATGACCTCCTCAAGCTCAACCATTTCATCAAACCACGCCATCAGACCCTCGTGTGACTTCTTTATTGAATACAGGGCATTAAAAAATTGTTCTGCGGCATCAATTTTAACTTCGTTTTCGCGCGGCACTTTCACCCGCAGTACCACCGTATCCAATGCGCGTTCTTCGCGCTTGCCAAACCGTACCATAATGATAGCCAAACGAAAAAAGATATACGTGAGTAGACCTACACCGAGTACACCAACCAGCAGTAAGGCAAAAAATTGAATCTGAGCAATGATAGGGAGTGCAGCTTCCATACTAGTTAGTATACACTACCAGGTTCTTCCCAATCCAAAATTAAACGATCCGGTAGCCAATCCCATAAACAACCATGCCGGGGGATAGTTGCGGCTGCTCACAAAATAGGTGAGGCGGCGCGTAACATTCGTGCCCTGCTCAGTAACATAGGCCGTTGCGGTAACATTTTTCCCCTGAATCGGTATATTTTGGTCGCCGATAAAGGCCATACCGCTGACACTGCCATACCATACCCATACTGCAATAAAATCCGGTGTTTTGCTCCCTGCAGCAATACCTAAATCAAGGACACCGGTGCTGTCAGTATATCCGCCGATACTACATGACTGGTCTTCTAGTAACGTATCGGGTACCGGCGGCTCGTAACGGAAACGGGCAACGCCCGGATTCGCAAAATATAAATCCTGTCCTGCTCCGGTGGTACTTAAATCCTGGTAATAGAACATTACCTGAATCGCCGCATTATTGGGACTGGACCAACAAATCTCCATCGTATCTCCCACATAGCTTCTCATATCAAGAAAATAGTGGTCACCCGAATCCAATAGAGTGTCTGAAAGGTATGTTTGCCCATCGCCACCCAAGTCTTCACTATTCACCCGTACCTGAATGGGTTTACTGGGGTCTCCTACCAGTACTGAACTGGAAATGGGTAAATTACTGCGGATGCGCTGCAGCGCATCCTCAATACCTGCCTCGGCCGCATAGTAGGCCTGTTCGGTTCGTTGTTCAATCGAGGCGCGTCGCTGTTCATAAATGACCTGAGTGACGACTGAGGTGCTGATCACACCAAACACCACCATCATCATGAGCGCGATGATGGCTATCTGCCCGCTTCGCTGGACTATGAGCCCGCTACGCTGAGTCGTTGATTCTCTATTCTTCACCCTGAGCATTGGTGTACAACGGGAAATAACTGCTAATAGTTGGATTGTCAATAAAGTTATGCATCTGAGCAACATCATACTCAAAAATCACCGGGGGATGGTAGTTATTAGCGGCCCCCAATGAACGCAAGATGTTTATTTGCCCGCTGGCAATCATCGTGCCGGTTATTTTCAGTTGTCCTAAACCCCCTGCGCTCACTGGAGTCTGAAGAAATACCTCAGTAGCATCAGGATATGGCTGCAGATTTTCAGCACCCTCATCCCGTATCATGATGTCTCCATCTACAATATAGATCCCCTCAATCTGAGTAACACCTGCTGCAATTTCAAGATTTCCCCTTATGACATACACCCTAAAGGCATCGTCCGGCACGGTAATGTTTTCGGTTATCATTACCGTAGGGGTTCCAATTTCCATTTCAAACAAATATAGGGTATTGGAGTCAGTATTCACTGATCCTCCGATATTCATTTCTTCAGTAAGAGTCCGTTTAACCACCATACCCGAATCAAGTAATCCGGCATTATCAAGAAAATTAGTAAGCCATCCGTACGTAGGAAAGTTCATCATAGCAGTAATGGTCGGTTTATTACTGGGACGGGTACTGCCGTCAGAACTGGCGTACCAGTTAAAGGGATAGCCATATCGATCGGCAGAACTCGTTGAGCCGCTGAGTATCCCATTAGTAAATACCATGCCATTCCCTTCTGCTGGATCATTGCTGGAGGCATAACATTCACTATCGTTGCTCAGACAGGTAAAGGGAATATCCATATTAAACGCCGTAAACGAGAATATGCTTCCGATACCGGCACTCTGAATCCAGGCATCGCCGACACGAATAATAAAGATGGTTGCAGGCGGGTTTAATACTTGTGCACCACCAGCACCGAATTGCACTGGTGCCGACGTTTTAATCGTGCCGTCCCCATCGGCAAACACACATGGAGTTCCGTAGGCTTCAAAGTTAGCCGCATAAAAATAATAAGTTGAGTTTGAGGTGGGTGCCAATATGATATACGGACTAACCGTGCCACTCACGGTTTTTTCATAATAGACATAGGGCTGGAATGGATTCAGGTCCCATCGTACAATATCCCGTACCGCTCCTCCCAGTGTATTACCATCATAGCTCCAGGGTACATAATTACCCCCACCGTCCCTGATATAGTACGACGCATAAATTTCAGGCTGATCAATGGAAATGTCAGGAGCGACATCCTCAGTCATTGGAGGACAGGTTGATTCTTCATTACTATAATGCGCTATAAGCTCCCGATAGGCTCCGTTTATATGAACATCCCGTCCATTCCAGAAATCAAGACCATTGACAAAATTGCTTGCTTCAACCTGGGAACCTGCCTGGTCAACAGCCAGCAAACTCACCCGTCCCAAAAAGGCAGGATCTTTTTTAATGGTATCCAGGTGTACATTAAAGCTTATCCGTAATATATCGTCCTCAAACACCACGGTTGGTGTATCAGGTATGGGATTTGAGTCAAACGTATCACTATCATAAGCTGAAGTAAAGGTGTAGTCATTGGCATTATCGGGAACAGCCGGTGACTGATATTCAAGACTGAACGCCTCGGCATAATTATCGGAACGACTGAGAGTAATCCTCAATCGTGATAAGTCTGAGTGCTTATTACTGGGGGGCGTATAGCTCGCTAACAAGTTTTCAGGATCTTTAACCCGAATAGTAAAGCGAACAATTTTGTCGTATTTTTGAGTGGAATCACTCGTACCACCAGAGTCACCGAACAAACCATGGGTGATAAGGTTAATATTTTCACACTGGTCCTCTATGCAGGTTTCATTGGATACTCCATCAGCGTTGGCATTCTGTATGCTAAACGCACCACCAGTAATGCTGGTAAATGAAGGAGAGGTATCCTGCATATTGGCAACCACGATACGGTTAGTGTCGGTTACGTCCCCGATACTTATTTGTAGGCTGGTCGTACCATTTCCACAGGTACCGTTGGCACACGTAACGCTTGCGGCACCACCTACTTCGGTCAAATCCAATGAAGTCAGATAGTATCCATCAGTGTTACTGGTTATGGTGATGGGGCATGTTTCCCCGACTATAGCGGAATAATACGGTAGTGTAATGGGGGTCGAATCATTTCCCACTGAAGTTAAATTTACCGTATAAACCGGGTTATTATATGCCGGATCGGCAGGAAACAGCTGATCTAAGCAGTCATTCACATCAGTCACTGTCAATTGCGCCGTAGCACTGGGTGTAAAATTGCCAATACGGTTATGGCGAAATACCATGCTGACGGTAATTCCGTTCCAAACGCCAAGCTGTGAAAATGGAGTTATCGTTCCCGTTGTTGCGCCAGCAAAATCAGTACTATTAATGGTAACCGATGCTCTAAAGCTTTTATCAGATCTAATCTTGGACAGGTCAACCACAAAAGGTACGCTCAGCACATTTCCTGCTACCGAAGCAGTCGCCGTAGTTACCAAGTCAGCCGCAGTGGTTCCTGCCAAAAAGTAACTGCTGTCGTCAATCGTTGCGGTCATGGTGGTTGCGGGGCTTGCCGACGATGTGGGATCAGTATAGGTAACATGGAACACGTTCACACCCGCAACGGCATCGCGCACGGTAATTACCATTGATGAGATGTCTGCTGACTTATTAGACGGCGGTACACTTGCGGGGAATGGAGAGGCGTTTTCTGGATCAGTCACTGATGCGGTAATGCGGATTTCTTTATCATGATCAGTGTCAATATCTTCAATAATATCCTGACTATTACAGGTAGCATTGGTACAACTGGTACCACCCACGCCCGTATCATTGCCATATACGGTGAGCGAAGTATTACTCGGCTGCGTATCCTGCACTGTCACCGGAATGGTATAGGTGGCATTACCATAGCCCGTTACACTGATGCTGGCATTACTGACTGTGCCATTTGCTGCATTAATTACCGCCCCACCCACATTACTCATGTCAGCTGATGTCAGATAATACCCATTACGGCTACTGCGTATCGTAATGAGACAGGTATTTGATCCATTAGCGTGGGCATAGGGTAATGTATAGGTGCCTGAGTTAGTTCCCGATGTGGTAGGAAGCGTAATGGTCGTTTGCGTTCCAGTTGTTAAACAACCCGAGGGATACGTGACTAATAATGAAGGAGATGTCGGTATATATCCTCCTGCATTATTATGTTGAAAACGAATGAGTACCGATGACCCATCCCAGAACGGTACATTACTGACCACTTCAGTTGCCGATACTGTGGCTCCAGCAAAGTCAGTACCAGATAAGAATAAGTCTCCCTCAAAACCCTGGTCGCCTCGTATCGTCGACATATCAAACACAAAATTAACGATCAACGTATCACCGCTTCGGCTTGATGTTACACCTGAAAAGGGAGAGCTGGTAGTCAAATAGGTACTATTTCCCGTTTGCGAAGTTGAAAAGCTGCCATTCTCACTGTCCGTATAGGTCAGCGAAGCTACCGTCGTTGCCCCTATCCGAATAGAAAATACTGCTGTTTTAATATCAGAACGCTTACTGGCCGGTGGCGGCGCATCAAGTAATGTTGATGTTTCAGGATCAACAATACGGGCAGTAAACAGTATTTTTTTGTCATAACCTCCGGCAGTAGTACTGTCCAGATCTCCAATAACATCAATGCCATCACACGCGCTTCCGATACAAGACGGGCTTCCACCGGATACACTCCCTGAAATGCTTAAGGCATCACTTTCTAAACTCGGTGCGTTATCGGTAAACCCGAAGTCTGCCGGAAGCATGTTGTGTGATGCACCACCACGTATAATACCGGTAGCATAGCTTCCGCTGGTAGGAGATGTCGTGCTTCCCTGCCACGGAATACTCATCGTGGTAAGGTAATAGCCTTCTTGCCCACCCTGTGCGGTAAACAAACAAGCACTGTTTCCACCATAGTGTGCATAGGGCAAGGTTATCGTACCGCTGCCTGAATCAGTAAATGTTGCAGACGTACCAGCGTAACTGCATCCCGCTGTCAAACTCCATGCCATTTGAGGGCTTGACACCACTATATTTCCTGTAGGAACCTGATTGGCCCACACCGACACTCCCCGTCCGTTCCATATATCAAGTCCCGTTGCCTGTGACGGTAACGTATACGGGCTGCCCCAACTATTAGTGCTGGGATTGTATGACCAGCAAATGGGACCATTACACACGTAAATAAGATCTGCTACGTATGAAGTCCAGGCGGTTGTTATCCCGCCATTACTCCACGGGTATATGCTTTGCCCACCTAAGCTGTACGGGGTCACGCTCCAACTGGTGCTGGGCCTAAAATTACTCACCAGACTCATGGTTGACGAGTCTATTTTCCAGCAATAATCGCCGTTACACACGTTCATCTCATTATTCAACGGATTGTTCCATCCCACCGTGGGGCCACCACTCGTCCAGATATACCGTCCGCCATACGCGGGCATACTACTCCAGCCAGAAGCACTCGAAAGGGTTATTGAGGACCATGAACCACCACTATAGCTCCAACAATACTGACCATTGCAAATATAGTTTATGTCGGCGGTTAGGTTTTCCCACGCGCTCGTCGGCCCGTTATTGCTCCACATATAGGTACCCGCTACTGCCGGCGCGCTGCTATACGAAGAGGACATGGTAAATGGCTTTCCTCCGTTACCAAACATATTTGCATTACGGTCATACGTCCAACACGAATTACCGTTACAGTAATAGGTTATTGAGCTTACTTCACTGGTCCATGAGGCTCCTATGCCATTCATCTGCCAAGGATAATTCCCGCTTTGCGACACCGTAGACCAACCAGTATCGGCACCAGTCTTAATTACACGCCCCGAACCAGCATTACCATAATCTATGGCATTAAGATATACATTGCTAAAAAATGGCCCTAAACTTCCCTCATAGTCAAGAGATGAGAGGCTGATAGTAGCATCAATTTGGACCGTTGTCGCATTGGGAAATGTCGCCGTTGCATTTGACAATGACAGTTTACTTGCATAACTTCCCGTGCCATCTTCAGTAATGCTTACCGATCCATTATCAAGATAATTAATCCGATAAAACCATCCATCCGAACCGCTATTGTTATTATCAAATATAATATATCCGTTTTTAATATCAGTGTCCATATTACTGCCCGATGCAACAGGGTCAGTGTCGGTAAACGTAGCCCTCACACGCAGGGCGGTACTGGTTGTTTGAGTTGAGGCTTCAATAACGTCCACGCTGTTACAGGCACTATTGGTACATACCGTGCTACCGCTTGAGCTGAGGATACTGAAATTTCCTGTGGTAGGTGCTGAGTTGGTTATGGTTACGTTAATTGTGGTACCAATCTGCCAGTTATCGCACACCGACGTGTCATTCAAAATAGCAAATAAGTTAAGTGCCACCTGTTCATCCCCGCCAGTATTTGAAAGTGCCGTTGCCGCAATCTGACCTGAAAATGCTCCAGTTGATTCGTTTACCGGAATAGATGCAATAAAAGTCGTGCCCTTATACACATCAACTCTAGTTATGCCAGGATCTGAAGTACTACTCCAATCGGTTGCCGTACCGGAAACTGTAATATTCTGAGTACGGGTAAAGGTAGAGCCATCTGTGGGGCTAGTAATCGTACCATATCTTAAATCACTGCATACTAGAGGTCCTTCTGGCTCTATTTCAAATACCAAAAGATTACCTGCTTCTTCCATACCAAACTCGATATAGCACTCATCGGTGGTTATTCGGGCACTATCGCCAGTGGTAGTGTTAGTATCTAAATCATTTTTAGTACGAACGATGTGGTAGTCCTTACATCGATATCCATCGGGTACGGTGAGTTGAATCTTTGCGTCCTGATCTGACGTATGTATTTTACGCAAACCCCATGTTGACATACTCCAATTACCCTCATATCGTAATGGTAGACTAGTTTCTGCACGCATACGGTTCATTGCTTCATGTAGTGGGCCAAGATTACCAATATTCCAGCAATCGTCATCATCGGCAGCACACGCTATGCCCCCTACGAGGGGATAAACACACCCGTCTTGATCTGCAGTGCAATATTGCGCCGTTGAACAATCAGTAATTTGGCAATATATATTTGGTATTCCACAATGCGTTGTTGTAGTAGGAGGAAACCAATCACCCGTATCCCGCTGTGCTTTTCCTCTGGCACAAAAATGATTGGACCATTGTTCACCATTAATATTCGTAGAATTAACCTCAAGGTTCATGCTTGAACTTATGCGGTTATTAGTACGGCTGAAAGTTTTTACTGAAGGTTGGTAATATGCATCATATTGATTAAAATAACCATCCCCTCCTGGAGCGCTTACGCTCCATGATGACGCTTTAATTTCATCAACACCATCAAGACCCTTCCAAGCAATTAAATTACCACTTTCCATTGAAACTACCTGTATCCAAATAGGAGAATATGAAAAATTGCCGCAATCAATACAACCAGAATCCTCACTTCCATCACAAGGTATAGTCCCACCCGTCCATTCACAAATTTCACTTCCTGGACATTCATCGGCAGCACACCCACCAGTTCCAGGACCCCCATTAATCACGATATCACAATCATATACTCCACAACTCTCATCACATGGTGGCGCCGAACCATCACTACAAACAGGAGAATCTGTCGGAGTTGGTTGGGGTGTACTCGTGGGCTCTGGAGTACTAGTTGGCTCTGGAGTAGGCGCTGTGCCTCCGCATGCAGGATCACCCGTCCCACTACAGCCCGTACATGCGTCACATGTCCATATACCGGTACTGCGACATTCACCTGTAAAAGGATCACAGAGTAGGTCGTCACAGGTACAACCACAATTAGTATATGCACAACAAGCACTTGTTCCATCAAGACAGGTCACATAATTAGCATAGACACTCTTGAGTGTAAGAGCAGACAAGGCTATTCCAATAAGTGCGGCAAAAATAATTATGATTATTTTTTTCATATTATTGCTTCATTCCTGATCGCTTATATATACCAAGCGCTACATGATTACCTATTGAATCCTTTAGACATGTTGTCTCTGCAAGAATATCGCATGAAGAGAAAGTAATAATAACCATGTCTCCTTTTTGTAATTTCGAGTACAAACTCCATCCCAATTCACTTCCGACTATGCCGTAGGTGTTTATAATTGCCAATCTGTTTTGCGCTTTCTCTAAAGCCCCATACTGCTCTACACCTATGACCGTTGCAAAATTGAACTCATCTTTATTCTGTGTTACCCCAACGTCTTCCTTTGCACCAACCATACGAAATTTCCTTATCACATCTTTTTTCTTAATATCACGGATTAATACCACATCGTCGTTGGAATCAGTAATCTCATACTTTGAGTCAAAGAAGCCTATATAGTAATTTGGGCCGTAGGTTCCATTAAATAACTGCTGATTATTTGATGAATAAATATAGTTTTTTACACTTTCATCATGAGTGTTATATGGATTACTAATATACTCCAATTCGATCCTATTTCCGGTTATTTTTGGAATTTTGCCTTGTTGCCCATATATAAACCGAGCAACTGGTTCATATAAAGCATAGGGAGAATACAGAAACAATCCTATGCCTGCCACTATAGATAAAACCACTAAGATCAACACATAAATTAATGTTCTTTTTTTAAGTACCATAGAAGCCTATTTCTATAGTACTATATCTGGGAGAAAAGGAAAGAAAAAAATAGAGAATTCAGATTATTGATTATCTTGTGTGGTATCACCAACGCAGATCTTTGTGGCATTACCTAATAGATTATTTTTACCTGCTGGAATCGAAGCCAGACTTACATCTTTAGTATTGTTCCAATTAAGCGACATCCCGCTTGTGATAGATGTGCCATCCTTTTTTGTCCATGTAATAACAGCTCCTTGTTGCTGTTCTATAGTATGATTAGGGTCAACAACTAAAATGCTTCCATCGTTATTTGTGCTTGGTTCACCCGTTAGACAAACTCCATTCGCTTCACCTAAGACAGAATTCGCTGGCAGCTCAAGGTATGGTCCAGATTGTGGATCATTTTTCCAAAGGCCCGACATAGTTGATTGCACTTCATTTCCATTATTATCAGCCCAATTAAGGGTAACTCCACCATCATAATCTAACAGCCCTCTCGGATCTAAAACGAACATAGGACTTGCCGGCTGTATTTGAGCTTCAGGAGCAAAAAAAGAGGACGCTTCCACTCTTTGAGCTGGAATGGCTGAAAAACCCAAAACTGAACTTACTATACCAGTAGCCGCTAGCAACACTCTCTGGGGGTTATCTCTTAATGTCTCTGTTATGTGTGACACAAATTTATTTTCCATTATTCTAATAATAAATTATATAGGATATACTATACCTTTTTATAAAAAAAGTCAAGAGGCGCTCTATTTTGTGGGTAAAAAGGGCAAAAAATATTATACATACATATATATTATGTATAATTGGTATTAATACTATAAGATATAGTCAAAAAGACCAATAAGAATTATTCTGCAACTATGGTCTTTTTTGGAGAAGATTGATGCATTTTGCACATTTCATCCGAGAAAGCAGTTCTTTTGTATATCCAGGGTAAATTAACCACACTAGAAGCATTACTGGTTTCATTAGGCAATGAAACTACATCGAAATTACTATCTACCCGTACCGTTTTTTTATACTCTTGTGCACCTAGATCTTCTTTAAGATCTTCACCAATGAGTCCATCCACCGTGAAATTATCAATCCATATAGGTCCCGTCATCGGCTTCGGGTAATTCTGATAATCACCCACAAAAATATCCGAGATTATTGTTTTCTGTTCGGGATTAACTGTCTGTACCACATGTCCTTGATTTATGTTTAATACAGTGAAACTACCCCTAGTCCCTGTTGGATCTAGAATTAGTATTCTTGATACGCCTTCAGCATCAGTAACTTCCGCTAGGCTAACTGCATGTGCAGCTGTCTCTCCATTATATCCATTAAAACCATGGATGTTGGTGTAAAAGCTTGCTACTGCTGTTGCATTAAATCCAAAGGCAGATAGACCTAAATTCAACATCACCACTCTATCAAAACAAACATGCTCCTCTTTAATACGTTCGGGAATCGTATTATTTTCGTTTCCATAGGGCTCATCAGTATTAGGGTATTTCTGAGCGATATAATCTGCCATAACCCTCATAACTTCAATTGCAGTCTTGTCATTTTGTAAACCAATGCGCGGGTCTATATCAAGTTTCTGCTTTACCTCTAATTCTAGCTCGGACACAAGATCCCATACTAATGGATCATCTAATGTTTCTCTATCTATCTGTATACCTTGGGAAAATGACCAATTACCAACAGTGCTGTTTACATTAACGTTTGGAAATAAGGGATGATCTTCGATGGTATATATATCTCCAGATATATAACGACTCGCGCTATCAACACCTTGAGTATCGTCTGCGTTAATATAATAAATCTGTTCACTATTAGAGAATTCTAAAGGGTCAAATCCTAAACTTCTATTTATATCGAGAGGTATTTTTTGTTCTATGGCCGCAGGTGTATCAAAAGATTCTGCCTGCGCTGGTAAAGGAGGTCCTATTAATTGTCCTACTGTACTTAATCCCACTACACCCAACTTAATCTTTTCAACTAGGCTTGATTCTCGTCCCATCTATTGAATAACTATAACAATATAATAATACAATACACCAAATATAAACTATAAGTTTGTACATTACTAACAATTGTTATTTATATATATTCAATACTAATCCTATAATTTGTATTATGGATTTGATTTTTCTATTTTGAATAGTACAATAAGATTTTAATGCATAGCATAGATACCTTTCGACACACTCCCTTGAAAGATATTGCTCGAAATAGTATCTCAAGTTTGGCAGCTCTCGCTCTCCTTACCGGATCTGGATTACCACTGCATGCCGAACAAGCAATACAACCCATAGGTTTCACAGCAAGTAATGAAACTGCCAGTTCAGCAGAAAATTCAGTAACGCTCAACCTTAATGACGATTACTATGCTATAGAACAAGGAACGCACGCCACGTTTTACCCATTTGATAACGATCAGTTTAATTCGACAGAAGTGGGTCCATTTACATTAGTGGTTTCACCTGGTGCAGAATTTACAAATCCAAGGTCCATAAACTGGGGTTTACAATTTTTGGATAATCAATACAGACTTTATATGCAATTTCATGAACTACAAGCTGGAGATTACACAGTTAAATACTCAGTTACACCAAAAAATAAGCTAATCGAGTCCGATGAGGCTATGGTGCATGTACATGTTTATGATCCAGCAGATCGAGTAGCCATGTTTCTTCCGGGTCTATATGCTGGAAGCGTAGCCAGCGAATAATTTATCCTTCCAAAAATTCCCGATAATTGACTGAAGTTACCTTAAAACTGGTACCCTCCCCGTTCAACAGCTTCCATGCTGCTTTGCGTACCATTCCTTCTATATTGCGGTTTAAGCTACGGATACCGGGATCAAACCCTAAGGGACGTACTAAAATCGGCCATACCACATCGTCAACCATCAGTATCGAGGGGTCCATACCAGTTGCCTCCATAGCCCGCGGCAATAAATACTGCTTAGCAATATGATTTTTTTCCTCATCGGTATAGCTGGGCATCTGGATAATTTCCATACGGTCGATAACCGCCGTTGCCACCTTGTTAATATTATTAGCCGTTGCCACAAAGATGGCACCTGACAAGTCAAACGGCATATCAATATAGTGATCGGTAAATGCCTGATTTTGCGCCGGGTCAAGCAACTCTACTAATACACCCATAATCTCGCTTCGCTGGGTGTCGCTTACCCTATCAAGCTCATCAAGTAAGATCACGGGGTTATTAACTCCTACTCGTCTCAGGGATCGCATCACTATTCCCGGCTCTGCTTCATTATGAATACGGGACAAGCCACGCAAATCAAGCGCACTGGACAATCCTCCAAATGGAATACGAATAACTTTACGGTTTAAGGCTTCAGCAAGGGACACCGCCATAGTGGTTTTACCCGTACCCACCAGTCCCACGAAGCATAAAATGGGTGCTCGCAAATCCTTGTGGGCTGAGAGTGCTTGTTCAGTTGTACCTTTACGCAAGGGCGTGTACTCTTCATGAGGAGTCTCCCCAAGTTCGCTTTTGCGCTGCATAATAATAACCGAAAGATATTCCAAAATACGGTGCTTGATCTGATCAAGCCCGTAGTGATTTTTATTAAAAATCTGCTTCGCTCGAGCTATATCAAGCATGTCAGTACTCTTGTTATACCAGGGCAACTCAAGGACCCACTGTACATAGGTAACCGTTTGGTCGTAAAAACTAAATGCCGCTGCATTGCCCGCAGTCATAATAAAATCTAACCGATCAAGTTGTTCAGTCAATTTGGTGCGCACATCACTGGGTAGGTTAGCGTCATGCACTCGGGTGCGCAGCGTGTGTAATTGGATTTGCATATCACTTTAGTATAGATCAAATCATAAAAACTCGTCTTATTTTCTCTTGTTTCCACCAAAGCATCAGGTATTGACTTATACTCAATCATGTTGTTAACTGTGTGGCAGATGAAAAAAAGGGTACGGTATAAACGTATCATCCTCAAACTATCCGGTGAAATATTTGGAGATGCTCAAAATCGAGGATTAAACTTTATCGAAATCGATAAAATTGCTCATTATCTGCATGACTTATTGGAGAAATATCCTATTGAAATTGCTCTCGTTATTGGAGGAGGTAACCTGTTCCGCGGCAGGGACGGCCACCATACTGCTGGCAATAAAGCAACTCTCGATCATATTGGTATGCTTGCCACCATCATGAACGGACTTGCACTACAGGAAGCGATTGAAAAATACGGCAGCATAACACGCGTCATGTCTGCCTTTCTTATTCAGGCAGTATGTGAACCGTTTGTACGCAGAAAAGCAATCAGACACCTTGAAAAAGGACGTATTGTAATTTTAGTGGGCGGTACCGGTAACCCTTTTTTTACCACTGATTCTGCTGCCGCACTGAGAGCTGGTGAATTAGAATGTGAAATACTACTTAAGGCAACGCTGGTAGACGGAATATATACCCGAGATCCACGGCTCCATCGGGACGCGCAACTCTACAAACAAGTGAGTTACCAAGAAGCGCTGGAAAAAAGATTAAAGATAATGGACAATACTGCCTTTGCTATTTGTCAGCGGGAACAGATTCCTATTATCGTCTTTAACATGAAAGATCTTGCTAATATAGAAAAAATTATTCGTGGAGAGTCCGTAGGAACCTTGGTTAACGGGAGTTAAGAATACCCTACAATCATTGATATTAATCAACTAATTACTATTGAGGCAGCTAGAATCAAAAGAACGTATGGATACCGTTTGTCAGGCGCTATACAACTGGCGACCAGTATGTATACTAAAGCCAATTTATTTATCACGAACGATCAAAAAATAC
>JANLHK010000078.1 GCA_024653645.1 Candidatus Roizmanbacteria bacterium
GCTAATGTTAAATAGGTACAGTCTGTTTCTCTGCGTGTTCTAATGTTATTCACCCCCAAGGGTGTTTCCCGAACTGCCCTTACCAGAGTACGCCTCGCATCTTCCGTCACTCCTTCGAGTAATTGCTGTTGGATGGTTGGAGCAATACCACCACTCATTAATGATCGATAATATTCAGTTGCAGTATTAAATACCGCTTCCGAAAACGCATTATTGGCCAGCATTCCTTGCGGAGCCGTAAGCTGTGCGATGTTTGCGGCATAATCTGCACCTATTAAGTCTGTCGTAATATTTTGCAATACTGCAGCAATAACTCTGGATGACTCTTCGGGAGGCAGTTCACTTAAAGAATCTATCGCTTCTTCCCATTGTTCCGCCAACATCCTATCCAACTCCAGATTCTCATACAGATAGCCCGCCCGGGCTTCTTTTGGCATATCGTTAAATCGCACATTAGGTCTAAAGTAATCGGGGCCTCTGGAAGTAAGCATTTCGCCATTTTTAGCCATGTGCAAGCATAACTCATCTTCACCCTGCTCGTCCTTATGAGTAACCGCATACACTTTACCCGTTGGCGCTAGCCTACGTGATAAATAATTTCTTAATGCCGGTTGCTCAACCCGTTCTACTGTCTTTCGTGGAAGTAATATACCTCCATCTAACCCAACTAACGGTTTATCTCTATGTGAATGTGGTTCAAATAACTCATAGGGATTAACCACATGGTCTGCTAGCGGATGAAAGGGTCGGGTGTCAATACTCATAAAAAAAGCGCCCCATAGGGCGCAGATATTAATTAGTTGCCTGTACAAATACAATGATTAATCATTTGGCGACATAGTATACATAATAGGTATGTAAAATACTACCCTATAATAACTAATTAAGTGGGAGTACCTATACCATACCTATTTATCTATAAAAATCAAGCAGTAAATAAGCTTTTGATATAATTGCTGAAATTTTGTAATTATGAGCATTCATGAATTAGCAATAGAGCAAACCAATGCCAATCCTTGCGAATTGTCGCCAGAACAGCTACAGGCCATATCGCCCGAGGCAATAGAGCAGTTGCAATCGTCAGTGTCCTTGGGACTTATGGTGGTTGGTCATAGAGCAGCAGGAAAAGGAACCTTTGGTACATTCATGGCTGATGAGGGTTTTTTAACGGGAGCAACCAGTGCCGCATTACGCACGGTTATTCGCCAAAACGGTATTGAAGAAACACCCTATAATCTTATGCACTACGGCCATGTGCTGAAAGACACGTATGGCCCGAACGTATTAACTTACCTTACCTGCGCTGATATACTGCACAGCCAGCAACCTGATCGCAGACATAATATTCTACTTGATGGACCCCGTACAATTGAGGAAGTTCGAGGATTTCGGGCAATACTGCCCGAAAACCATTTGGTAGTGGCTATAACCAGCGATCCACAATCAATATGGTATCGCCACGAGCAACGAAGACGACAAACGGGAAGAGTCGATTTTCAATCTTACCAGGATTATCTTGATCACATCCAAGGAGACGAATATCTCAGAATTGAGGATCTTATACAACACCATGCCGATATGGCAATCGATAATAGTGTGGATGGTGCAGAGGGATTGGCACAACTTCAGCAACGGGCACATTCACTTGCTGCCCGCTTCGGGAAGATCTGGTGATCGTGCGGGGTTATATTGGTTATTCATAACGCCCGACAGGTGCGCTGCCTGAGGAGCCAGTGCAGGAAACAATGGGGTTACTACCTTATAAAGGTACATATCGATTACCCTTAACATATCACGATAATCGGCAGAACCATACGGCTTATCTAAACAATCCAGTTGTACCGCATCATGAAAATCACCCATACAGGTTTCAAGTTCCCCGCCCTTAACTACCAAAAACGGCGCGGCAGCACTAAAACGTATATGATGACGAACTCCCTTTTCAAAAATGCCTGCCAGCTGGTCAAAAAATTCAGTTCCGTTCCATATAGGGCGGTTGCTCATAGCACCACACAACAGTCGCCTCTCATCCACATCCAAACCCAACATATCAATAATCGACACTACCAAATGACGCCCACCCGCAGTTAAATCAGTCATCTCAGTAAAGTAGCCTCCATAATGTACGTTGAATTCAGGAATAGTAGGGATATTACATTGCTTAAGCAGTCGATGTGTTTCCTCTTCCTTTGTAGCTATTTCATCAAATCCATCTTCGCTATAGGGGACTTTGAATACTTTGCCTGGGGTTGAAGGATCGTACATCACTTCGCCATACCGTCCTTGACCAATACTATAGGGTTTTCGCTCAGCAGACATACAAATAATACCGTGCGCTTACTTTACCAGCGCGAATTTCATACGACCGCGGTCGTCTATTTCAGAAATCTTTACGCGCAACTCTTGACCTTCCTTTAAGACTTCATTGGCGTCTTTGACAAAACCCATGCCCATTTGGGACACATGCAGTAATCCTTCTTTACCTGAGGCGATTTGCACCACGCCACCGAATGGAAGTACCTTCATAACGGTTCCGGGATACTCTTCACCGAGTGTGTATACTTTGTATGCTTCCTGTACCATGGCTACTGCGCGCTCAATGGCGTCAGCATCAGGGCTTGAAATAGAAACCTTACCGCGCTCATCAATATCAACTTCTGCTCCCGTTTCTGCAATAATCCGCTTAATATTTTTACCTCCGGGTCCAATGATCTCACCGATTTTTTCCTCGGGAGGAGTCAGAATCACAATGCGAGGTGCATATTTCGAAACCGTTGATCGTGGTTTTGCAATAGCCTTATCCATCACGTCAAGCACCGTCATGCGCGCTTTCCCTGCTCGCTCAATAGTTTCCGCAATCATAGCGCTCGTTAATCCGGCTTTTTTTACATCAAGCTGTATGGCAGTAATACCTTTTCTGGTTCCGGCAACCTTGAAATCCATCTCTCCAAAAAAGTCTTCAATGCCAATAATATCGGTTAACAGCTGATATTTTTCTTGCGATTCACGGACGATACCAATCGCGATGCCACCAACTGCTGCTTTAATAGGCACACCGGCATCCATTAATGCAAGGCTTGATCCACAGGTTGAGGCCATAGAAGTTGATCCGTTTGAAGACAATACTTCAGACACGACCCATGTCGTGTAGGGGAAATCATCCTCTACCGGAAGCAATGGCTCAATCGCTTTTTCAGCTAATGCACCATGCCCAATTTCACGTCGTGATGGCGATCCAACTCTTCCGGTTTCTCCCACTGAGTACGGAGGCATGTAGTAGTGATGAATATAGTTTTTAATAAATTCACCTTCTGGATTTTCGACCCACTGACGCTGTGACAATGGTCCCAGTGTTGCGACCGACAATACCTGTGTTGCTCCACGGCGGAACAAGGCCGATCCATGAATACGGGGCAACACACCAACCTCTGCTTCCAGTGGTCGAATTTCGTCAAATTTGCGTCCATCGGCCCGTCGACCCTCTTTAAACACTAATATTTTGGTTACCTTCTTAAAGACGGTCGGCAATATTTTCTTAAAGGTTTTTTCATCGAGCTCAAACTCTTCCATGATTTTAGTAAACAACTCATCCCCACTTGAATCCACATTTTCCTTATCTGCCATCTTTTCAAGCTTTGCCTTCAATTCTGTTTCATATTTCTTTACTATTTTTACCGCTGTCGCCTCGTTATCATTTTTGGGAAGCTCAACGGCAACTATCTTTTCTTCTGTTCGAATTTCCTCAAATAATGCAATCAGAACAGCGTTTTCTTTCTTTGCCCGCTCAATACCCTTGACCATAATGTCATTGGATACTTCTTCAGCGCGACTCTCAATCATAACCACATCATCTTTGGTGCTTGATACCACCAGCTCAAGATGTGAAAGCTGTTCTTCTTCAGGGGTAGGATTAACAATTAAGTGACCTTCTTTTTTGTCATCAGCAACCAACAATCCAATTTTGGTTGTTGCGATAGGACCTTTCCAAGGAATGGGACACAGTGAGAGTGCACAGGAGGTTGAAAGCGCAGCAACAATTTCCGGCGAGGTTACGCCATCAACTGAAAGGAGGGTGTTGATGATTTGTACATCACGGCGAAATCCTTCATCAAATAACGGACGGACTGAGCGGTCAATGAGACGGCCAACCAGAACAGCACTATCAGTTGGTCTGCCCTCACGTTTTACCCAGCGTGATCCTTTAATGCGTCCACCCGCATAGAGTTTTTCCAAGTATTCAATGCTTAAGGGGAAATAATCAAGCTCATTATTCTCCTTACCGATAACAACGGTCGTCAAAATGGTGGTTTCACCATACTGGGTCATAACGGCAGCAGTTGCCTGTTGTGCAAAACCACCCCAAGTAAAGGTGAGTTTTTTGCCGGCAAGCTCAATAGTTTTTATGTGAGATTTCATGTGCTGTTACTTTTTTTCTTATGCGCTGTAGTGCTGTTGAAATGTTTTGATCTTGTCTTCAACCATACCAAATCGCGCTTCATCTTTGTCTTTCAGATAGTTCAAGATTCTGCGGCGTTTAGAAACAATTTTCAGCAATCCTCGGCGTGAATGATTATCTTTTGGATTTTCAGTCAAATGACTTTGCAGCTTAACCACCTTAAAGGTAAGAATGGCTACCTGAACCTCAGGAGAGCCAGTATCACCGCTCTTAAGGGCAAATCGGTTAATCACAAACTCTTTTGAAAGCTCTTCAAGGTTTGGCATATTCTCGCTTGAGACTTTTGCTTCTATTTTGGGAGGCTTAACCGGTTTTGCTTCTTTAACCTCTTTCTTGGATACTTTCGGGGCTTTTGTGACTACTTTCTTTTCTTTTTTTGGGGCTGCTGCCTTTACTTTTTTTTCTGCCATAGACAGGAATTATACATAATGGATCATCAAAAGCAAAGTCTATTTTTCTGTTACCAGTGCACGATGCGTGGCCTCAAGGGGCAAAAGAGCGCATTTCAGTCGAGCTGGCGTCAGCTGACGCGTATGAAGCAATGCCAGCACATCTTCCGTGCTTATGTGCTGTATCTGCGCTATGGTTTTTCCCGGTAATGATTCAAACAACAGACTGGCTGAGGCAACAGAAATCGCACACCCACTTCCCTCAAATGAAGCATCAGCCACCACTCCCTCTTTTATCTGCAGATAGGCGTCTATCGTATCACCACAAAAGGGATTATCAATATGAGATGAATGGGTATACGAGCTTAATTTCCCCGATTTTCGGGGATGATGATAATGGTCCAGTATGATTTCTTTATACAAGTCCTGCTCGTCCATAAAGAGATTCTACCTCAGCAAGGGTAATGCCCGCTTCTAATAATTTTTGTATACCTGAGCGCAAAAACCCCATCGTGATCAGTTTTTCGACCTGCTGCTGCGACACGCCCCGCGTTGATAAATAATATTGTTCATCTTCAGATAGGTATCCGGTGGTTGATCCGTGCGTACAAAACACCTCATGTGCCTCAATTTCCAGTTTAGGTTCCGATACCACCCGCCCCTCACTACTGAGAATGAGATTGTCATTCTTTTGATACGCATGACTATGTGCACCAGTTTTATCAATGGTAATGGTTCCTTCAAAACGAAAAAATGAGGTATCTCTCACGAGTGATTTACAGAGCAGGTCAGAGGTGCTCTGTTTACTGCTATGATGCTGAAAACTACGAATGGTATAGGTACTGTTACCATGAAGCTGCGCCAGTATCACCACAAACAATCGGGAATCTTCTGCGGGTTTCATATGAATTTCCATATCACGTTCTGCACTATCACTCACGAGATTCAGTAAGACACCGGCAGTCTCATGTTTTTTTGAGGTCAGCGTCAAGGAGTTGCTTTTAGGGTTGTTAATATAGCGAATCATCCGATACTCCCCTCCATTTCAAGCGCGATCAAACGATTCAACTCAACCGCATATTCAAGGGGAAGCTCACGCACCACTGAATCCAAAAAACCATTCACAATCAATGCCTCAGCCCGCTCCTTAGTCACGCCCCGCGACATGAGGTAAAACAGCTGCTCGTCGCCAATCTTTGACACCACCGCCTCATGCTCGACCTGGGTATGCTGCTCATCAATCTTCATCGTAGGATACGTGTCTGATCGCGACTGAGCGTCCAACAGAAGCGCATCGCAGACCACTTTTGTTTTAGTATGGTGAGCTCCCCGTTTTACATACACCAACCCACGGTATGACGTCCGTCCGGCGTCTTTGGCAATTGACTTTGACACAATGCGCGAACTGGTGTAAGGAGCAAAATGCATCATTTTTGCACCGGCATCCTGATGCTGGCCAGCCCCTGCATAGGCAATAGACAGCACCTCACCGCGAGCTCCCTCACCCATGAGATAGCATGAGGGGTATTTCATGGTCAGTTGTGAGCCCAGGTTACCATCAATCCACTGCATGGTGGCCTGTTTTTCAACCCGTGCCCGCTTGGTTACGAGGTTATAGACATTGGGGCTCCAGTTTTGTACCGTGGTGTAGCGCACTTTGGCTTCTTCTTTTACAAAAATTTCAACCACTGCACTGTGAAGGGATGAAGTGGTGTAGGTGGGGGCACTGCAGCCCTCTATGTAATGAACTGATGTGGCTTCTTCGGCAATGATCAGAGTACGTTCAAACTGCCCCATATTTTGAGTGTTGATGCGGAAATACGCCTGCAGGGGCATGGGGACTATAACGCCTTTGGGAATATACACAAAACTGCCACCCGACCAAAATGCCGTATTGAGTGCCGCAAACTTATTATCACCAGCGGGAATCAGGGTGCCGAAATACTCTTTAAACAGCTCGGGATACTGCTGTAAGCCGCTGTCAGTGTCCAAAAAAACCACTCCTAGTTTTGATAGTTCCGTATGTATTGATTTGTATAACACCTCGGACTCATACTGTGCTGATACCCCAGAAAGATACTTCTTTTCCGCCTCAGGAATACCGAGGTAATCGTAGGTCTTTTTGATGTCTGCGGGTAGATCATTCCACGAGCTTGCTTTTTTTGCCTCAGGACGGACATAGTAATGAATGCTTTCAAAATCAATTTTGGTAAGATCACCACCCCAGGTAGGTAAAGATTTCTTCAGAAATATCTGATATGCCGCGAGGCGCCGCTCAAGCATCCAGATCGGTTCCTGCTTGTACGCCGACAGCTCGCGAATAACGTCCTCACTCAGGCCCGGCTTTGCCTTAAAGGCATAGACGCTGTTTGATCGCATATCCCACTGTGAAGTGTGGCTGTCTGTTGCCATTAGTTAGCTGAATGATGCATAACCGTTGTTTTCAATTTCACCAATAACGTCGCGGGTACCTTCATGTATGAGCTTGCCTGCTTTCATAACATACACGCGGTCAACTGGCACTAGCTCAGCCAAACGTAAGTAATGGGTAATGATAAGACATCCAATGCCCTGTTTTTTAAGCAGTGCAATACCCTTGGCTACCGCCTTGAGGGCATCAACATCAAGTCCTGTATCAATCTCATCAAAGATAGCGTATGAACGGGCCAGAAATAGTGCCTGCACCAGTTCAATTTTTTTACGCTCACCTCCCGAAAATCCATCGTTCAGACCCCGCATCAGGAGTCCTTCAGAAAACGAAAGTTCTTTGGCATACGAGCGCAGTCTCACCATAAAAGCCTTGGTGTCTTGTGTTGCTTGCGGTACCAATTCACGAAGCAAACGGACCAAGCTTACCCCCGGAATGGCAATAGGAGTTTGAAACCCTAAAAACAACCCTGCTTGCGCGCGCTCGAACGGTTTCGCGTCGCTCACATCAGTCTCATCAACGATGATGCTGCTTCCCGGCGCCAATTCATACAATGGATTACCCATAATAGTATGAGCAAGCGTCGACTTACCCGATCCATTAGGCCCCATAAGTAATACCAATTCTCCCGGTTTCACGTGCAGCGAGAGGTTATCAACAATGGGTTTATCGTGTAGGTGAATGGTGACGTTTTTGAGAGAAAGCATGGTCCACCAATTGTACAAAACCAGACTTGAATTTACTAACCGAAAAGCTCCGTGCACGGCGATAGGCTTCTTGCGCGTAGGGCTGGTAGGGCTCTTGTTCAAACTTTGTCAGAGCCGATGCAAATGCTTCACTGCTCAGCTCATGCACCAAAACTCCTGTTTTTCCATCAATGACGCTTTCAGGCACTCCACCACTTGCGTATGCGATAACCGGCACGCCATACATCATGGCCTCCACCGGTGCCATGCCAAACTCATCATCTTTTGATGCAAACAGGAATGCTTTTGCACCTATCAACAACTCGTTACGCTTATCGTCCGGCACTTGTCCCACAAAGGTAATGGTGGGCCCGCTCAAGGCTTTCAATCGCTGCTCGTCGGTACCTCTTCCCACGATATACAGGGGTAACGCGAGTTTGTTTGCGGCTTGAATCAACACATCAATATGTTTCGGTGGGGTAAGACGACTCACGGTGATGTAATAATCCTTGGTGCTCTTCAATTTGTCTGCAAGTGTGATAGGGGGTTCCTCAACTGGTGGGTACAGTACTTCTGAGTCACGACGATAATACTTCTCAATCCGCTTTTGGGTTTCTTTTGAATTGGCTATTAATACATCGGGTCGCTGGCTACCGATAAAGTCCCAGGTTCGCAATGATGGACCAATAATATTGGCATACAAGCGTTTCAGACTGTTCTTTTTCCAATCATGGGGCGTTTCATAATAGGTCAGAAACTTGTTTTGATGGTGGATGTATGACACGTGGAGGGTTTCCGGACGGGTTAAAACTCCCTTGCACATAAACCAACCCGAAGAAGAAATAACCAGATCATAGCCAGAAAGATCAAAGCTTTCCCAAATGTGCGGAGCCAAAAAACGGAAAAAGGAAATAAAACGATTCATAACGGGGATACGCCCAAACCACGACACTCGCAGATCCCACTGCTGCAATCGACTCCAGTGTACCCCCATTCCCTTGGGGCTACATACGGCTACATAAACCGGAGCCTCGGGATACATATCGTGCAGGGTCTCCAAGACGCGTTCTGCACCTCCGTATTCCACTAAATAATCATGTACGAGTGCTACGTTCATACAGCGCTGCATATTCAAACCAATAACGAATTGACGAAAATAATGAAAACGCAAAGCCGGGGAATCCATCGACATACCCGCGATGACGCACATACGTCAACCCGAACCAATACAATGGCTTGCCAATATAGTACTGTATCCACAATCCTACGCTGGGACGAACCCCCTTTTCATACAGTACATCAGCTTCAAACTGAGCGTATTGGATGGTTTTTCGCATATATACCGCAATGGACGCGTATGGATAATGCAGTAGGGGTGAAGATAACTGTCCCGTTGGCTCTGCTGCATGTTCAGAAATCAGCGCCGCCTCATCATGTACCGATTGTGAAGGAAACTGGGCGAAACCACTACGATAGAGGCGAAACTTAAGATCGGGATACTGACCTCCTTTTTTCAGTGGTTTACCTAAAAAATGATTGAGGCGGGGAATACGAAACCCAACGTTATCGGTGATCACCGCTTGTCTGATCTCATCCTTCAACGCATCAGTGACCAACTCATCAGCGTCAAGCTCAAGGGTCCAAGCTGATTTCGCTCGCTCAATAGCCTTTTGCTTATTGGCTATAAAGTTAGGGGCATTTTTTTCGTGATACACACGCACTTTTTTTCCAAAGCTTTGCGCTACCTGTACCGTTTTGTCAGTTGATTCCCCATCAATAATCACCACTTCATCAACCCAGTCAATAACCTGCTCAAGGGTGCTACCGATACGATCTTCTTCATTATGAACTGCCATACAGACCGACACAGAAACAAGCTTGGTACTCATACGATAGAAAGTATATCATGCTATACTTCTGTTTATGCTTTATCAATGCGCAGCAACGGTAAAAGCTAAAGAAGAAGTTGCGCCTTGTATCTATCGTTTCGTATTTACCCTCAAAGACCTGTCATCCATCAGCTTCACTCCCGGGCAATACCTACTGCTTCAAATACCGGATGGATTTCGGCAATATTCCATTTCTTCCGCCCCATCAGACACTGCCGATATTGAAACTATCGTTGATCTCACTCCTATGGGAGTAGGCTCACGGTATTTATTACAATTGAAGCTGGGAGATGTCGTTCATTTTCGAGCTCCCGCCGGCATTTTCACCTTGAAGGAAAACTCAAATCCCAAAATACTGCTGGCAACCGGTACCGGTATTACTCCGCTGAAATCAATGTTACAGCATCTAGCACAACAGCAGCCGATGCCCGACTCATACCTATTCTGGGGATTGCGTGAAAAAAAGGACATATACCTAACCTCAGTCTTAAATGAGATCAGCACTCGACATCCTAATTTTTCCTATCACATCTGCTTATCTCGTGAAGAGGCCAACGGTGAGCCGCACCATTTCAATGGTCGTATGCAGGAGTGCATTATTGCACAGATTACACCCGAAATGGCCATGCGGGCCGATTGGTATCTATGTGGAAGGCCGATAGTGGTAGAAGAGCTTGTCGGCTTTATTCAACAGCAGTATGCCGTTCCCAAAGATCGCTTCTTTCATGAAAAATATACGTAGTCTCACGCTTGCCAGTATTAGCTTTTACTCCCAGCGTGTTTCACCGCTTTTCGGCAGTCTGTTGCGTGCCATCGGTCTGCCGTGGGATGCCTGCCGTTTTGAACCTACCTGTTCTCATTATACGTATGAGGCAGTAGAGCGGTTTGGCCTACTACGAGGACTTACGCTTGGCGTGAAACGCATTATACGCTGTAATCCCTGGTCTCGCGGGGGTTTTGATCCGGTTCCTCAAAAATAAAATCAGAGTGGCGCCAGGTGTGGGTGAGGGGGCACCTGTGGCTTCACTGGTTTATCGTCGGGCTTGTTCTCCGGAGCAGTATCTGACTTCATTTCAGATTTTTCTTCCGGTTTCTCTTCAGTTTTTTCCTCGGTCTTTGCCTCAGGCACTGATTCCTCAGATTTCTGACCGTCCATTTTTGATTGCAACTGGGCTGCTCCACAATACGCACATACCGGTGTACTTCGATCGGGCATAACCACCGTAGTAAACTCACGCTTACACTTTCCGCAGGTAAATGTCTTTTTTTGTTCTTTCATTTGGGGAGCGTAGGCTCCTGATGTATCAATGCTGAATGTCAACTGCTCACCGTCAAAATCAACCACGATGACATTGCCCTCTTGCACTTTCTCGGCAATAATCATTTCAGAAATAGGATTCTCAACAATGCGTTGTATCGTGCGTCGTAGCGGTCGTGCACCAAACACCGGGTCAAACCCTGATTTCACAATCTCTTTTTCAGCAACCTCAGTCACAAAGAGTCCAATACTCTGCTCTTCAAGGAGCTTTGCGAGGCTCTTGAGCTGCAGTTTTACAATCTCAAGCATGTGAACGAACTTAAGCGGCTCAAAGATAATGACTTCGTCAAATCGATTAACCAATTCAGGACGCATAAACTTCAACAGCTCATCCAGTACCCGAGGCTTGATCACCGCAAACTGTTTATCGGCAACCTCATCTTCAACTTTCTGCACCTTCTTTACTTCTTCTTCAAGCGGGAAATCTTTGCCGAAATACTCAGATAGCCTGGTAACGCTCCAGACGTCCTTGTCTTTGGTATATGCATCATTCCCGACAATCACCACTTCTTTTCCGTCATTGGTAAATACGTGCTCATTCCAATAGGCTGAAGGCACGGCACGTCCCTCTTTCGTCTTTGCCCCCACGAGGTACTCTGCCAATGTTTTTGTTTCCCACTCTGGCTTGTCGCCTTTGCGGATCCACAGGCGGTCTTTATACGTAATAACCTCTTCTTCCTTGGAGGTGAAGGTATGGGTATACAATTTTTTGGTAGGAAGCTGCTCATCTGGCGTGTCGGGCAGCGCATTAATCACCACCTGGTCGACAAAGTAATCAACCAAGCGCATCTTTTTCCAGTCCTTTGCCGTGGTTGAAGTGCGAACATAGAGTGCCTCGCCTTCGCTAATAATTTCAACGCCTTTGGGTGATATGGCATGCGTACCAACCTTAAACGTGGGACCGGTTGACTCCACCTCTTTACCGTCAGCTCCTTTTTCTATAATCCGTTGTCCAGCAAAATATTCAAGGATAGGCATGGGCTGCCATGATGAGGCTTCCGGTTCTTTCACAAAAAACTGATTGCCAATGGCAACAATGCTTCTTCCTTTTGGTGATATGGCGTAAGTCGATAGACTCGGCGCTTCCTCAATATGATCTTTGCCCTGTTTCATTAATGCTTCCTGAATCGTTCGCGTTCCAATATTTGAGGTACAAATAACGACGGTGTTCTTAAATGAG
>JANLHK010000079.1 GCA_024653645.1 Candidatus Roizmanbacteria bacterium
ACCGTGAATTCAAACCCACACAACTGCCATTAGAGGTGGGCGCTATTGTAATTAATGCAGGGACGGCCTTTGCCGTCTATGAAGCAGTGAAATTCAAAAAACCATTAATCGAGAGGTTGGTCACTGTTACCGGGGATGGCGTAGAAAATCCACAAAACTTTTTGGTGCGGTTGGGGACGCCAATCAAACAATTATTAGAAGAGGCAAAGGCTACAGCAGCTACCAATAAAATTATCTTTGGCGGCCCTATGATGGGCATTGCACAGGGGAATATAGATACGGCCGTCACCGTCAAGGGGACTGGCGGTATTCTTGTATTAAAGGATGCACGACAGTGGAAGTCACACGCTTGCATCCGGTGTGGTCGCTGTATTGATGCCTGCCCGTACAGTTTGAATCCCAGCGAATTGAGTATCATGTGCGAGGCAAAAGAGTTCAATCTGGCAATTGAAAATAATGTTATGGAATGTAAGGAATGCGGCTGTTGCAGTTATATCTGCCCCGCGAAGAGACCTATTGTTCATCTTATTAAATTTGCAAAGGCTGAGATAGCAAAACAAAAGGTAAAAGTGTAGGGTGGATTAAACGAAGTGAATCCACCATTTTGAGAATGTTCCTGGTGGATTCGGCGCAAAAACCCTGCGCCTTAATCCACCCTACTGATGCACGATGCCTCAAGGCTGGTTCAATCTTGTAGATTGAACCAGATATTTTGAACCGGGTTATGGGCTCTAAATAAATATCAGCCATGAAAAAGCCAAATGTTTCGGTTCAACCGAGGACGATTGAACCAGCGAGAGCCAAATGTTTCGGTTCAACCAGCGAGTATAGCTGTTAATTTGGGAGGAATAGGTATATACGCATACTGTTAAAATATGCAAGAAAAAACTTCCATGTCAAATCAAACGCAAAATAATAACGCTTTAATAGTCAGCACATCTCCTCATATTCGGGATATGGAGAGTATTCCCACGATTATGTGGGCTGTGGTACTTTCTTTAATTCCAGCCGGAATTGCCGGTGTTTTTACGTTTGGATTTTACTGTCTTTATGTTGTCTTTCTATGCTGCATAACAGCGGTTATTACAGAAGTATTCATTTTACGGTTACGAAAACTCCCTGTTTTGAGCGCTATGAAAGACGGCAGTGCTGTTGTTACCGGGATTTTATTGGCGTACACACTGCCGCCGAGTGTTCCCTGGTATATCCCTGTCGTGGGTTCTTTCTTTGCTGTCGCCATTGTGAAACATGCTTTCGGCGGGCTGGGAAACAATATCTGGAATCCTGCCCTGGCAGCGCGCGCTTTCTTGCAGGTAGCCTATCCAGCCGTTATCAACTCCGACTGGCGTGCGTTAACTCAACACGGGATACACAAGCTCGTTCACAACATAACACAGGTTGACGCTGAAGGTAAACTGGTAGATGCCATAACAAGGGCAACACCACTGGCCAAAGAAGCAGGGGCTGAAACATACCGTCTTACCCAGCTATTGATGGGTAACATCCCCGGTTGTATCGGGGAGACCTCCGCAATCGCTCTATTGCTGGGGGGCATGTATCTGATTTACAGGCGTTACATCAAATGGTATGTTCCTGCGTATTATATCGCCACGGTTTTTGTTATGGTATTAATTTTACCTCCACAGGTAGCAACGCCGTGGATCAAAAATCCTTTTTACCATATTTTTGCAGGGGGGCTATTCCTGGGCGCATTCTTTATGGCTACCGATATGGTTACCACTCCTCTAACAAAACGGGGATTAATTATCTTTGCTATTGGCTGTGGTATTCTAACGGCATTGATTCGTTTTTATTCTGGTTATCCGGAAGGTGTATGCTATTCTATATTGCTCATGAACACGGCAACGCCTCTTATTGATCGGTTCACAAAACCACGACTCTACGGTGCCAAGGGGAAAAAAGTTTAAGATGCAAAAGAAGGCTCAATACACGATTATCCTGACTATCGTTTCGCTTCTGGCCTCTGTAGGCGTATCGTCGACTTTTTTGCTCACGAAAGGCACGATCAAAAAGAAGGAATTGGCCGTTCGCACAGAGGCTTTATATAGGGTACTTCCCGGTTTGGAAGGCCTCCCTGTGGAAATCACACCGACGAATAGTCCTGACTGGGATCGTGTTTATAAGGGACTGAACAAGGCGGGTCAGCTTGTTGGTTATGCAGCCAGCGGAGAGTCTCAGGGATATTCAAGCAAGATTAAAGTTATGGTGGGAATTGACCCCGATCTTGAAAAGATACTTGGGATCAATATCCTTGCACAAAACGAAACGCCTGGTCTTGGAACAAAGATGACTGAAGTCGAAAGCACAACCACCTTGTGGAGTCTAATCTATGGCAGTGAATTGAAATCAATTGACTGGGATAGTGATGAATCCTGGGAATTACCGCTCATCAGGCAACCTGAAAGGATAAAAATATTTGGGTTATCAAAGGAAGCGAAAAACAAGGCTCAGCCATGGTTTCAGGGGCAATTTAAACTGAAAACCTACAATCAACTTGTTGTATCAAAGGTAAAAGACGCTGAAAAGATAGTAGCCATTACGGGCGCTACGATTTCTACAAAGGCTGCGATCAAGGCCGTACAGGACGCTATTGATAAAATCAAAAGTATTGTTCAGCCTCCGGCTTGGGAAATTAAGTAGTTCGCATAAACTAACGGTGTTTTGACGCATGGAAAAAATTGACGAAATCAAACCAATCATTGAATCACTAATATTCGCCGCCGAAGAACCAATCACACTCCGCAAACTTGTAGACGTTATTGGAGATATAGACAGCGCTCAGGTTCTCGAAGCTATCACACAACTCAGAAATGATTACGAAACACAGGGGAGATCGTTTCAGATCGAAGAAATTGCAGGCGGCTACCAGTTATTTACAAAACCAGAATATTACGAATGGATCGCAAAATTAAGGAAAAAATCGGGAGAAACAAAACTCTCACAGGCGGCCCTTGAGACACTTGCAATAATTGCTTACAAACAGCCTATCCTGCGGGCAGATTTAGAATCCATACGCGGGGTGCAGTCAGGTCAAATCATTCGATTGCTCATGGAAAAAGACCTTGTTAAGGTTATAGGGAGGGACGAATCTTTGGGACATCCTTTACTCTACGGCACCACGAAAAGGTTTCTCGAATATTTCGGATTAAAAGATCTTAAGGACTTGCCAAAGATTGAGGAGTTAGAAGCCCCATAACGACTTTGTTTAGTTCCTAAAGTTAAGAGGGTTTCTTGGGTTAGTAGAGTTTAACTTGATTGTATAGGAATTTTCATTTTATTTAAGCCTGCCTGTGCGTCCCCGTACGCAGACAGGCGGGTTTCAGGTTGTGTCGTGGCTGGTTCAATCTTGCAGATTGAACCAAATATTTTGAACCGGGCTATGGGCTTTAAATGAATATCAGCC
>JANLHK010000080.1 GCA_024653645.1 Candidatus Roizmanbacteria bacterium
GGTACAGCCAATAAAAACGAGAATAGTGCCATATCGGCACGCCGGTACCCCAGCGCCATACCCGCTACAAATACTATCCCTGACCGCGACACACCCGGAACGACCGCAAGGGCCTGTGCAAAACCCAAAAATAATGCATGCTGATAAGTTAGGGCCTCTATCTTACGGGACAAGGCTAAACGTTTGGTGTATACCAACCATTCAAGGACCAAAAATAACAGTCCCACTCCAATAAACATAAGGGCCATAAGGGTAAAGTTGCCAAATAAGTATGACTTAATCAGCTTATACAGCGTAAGCCCCACGAATGCCGTTGGCAGAAAACCCGTCCCAATAAGTAATAGCAATCGCCTTTCTTTCAAATAAGGAAAGAATGCTGCGATAACCGACAAAATTGCGCCCAGTTGAATAAACACGGTAAAAAAACTCCAGAATGTGCTGGTGGGCAGTTGCAACAGGCGCTCTGCAATAAGAAGGTGTGCTGTTGAGGAGATGGGTAAAAACTCGGTTACCCCCTCAATCACGCCCAAAAGTAGTGCCTGCAACCAGTTCATAGTTCCAGCTATTATAGAGAATACCGCTGAATGCTACAATATCCTCGTATGGAGATCATAAATAAAGAGGCATACCGTAAGTATGAAGTGCTTGAAGAGTTTGAAGCAGGTATTGTACTTATGGGCAGTGAAGTAAAATCACTGAAAAACGCACGGCTTTCGATGCGAGGCAGTTATGTGAAGTTTCTTAACCATGAACTGTTTTGGATCAACGCCAGCATTCCATTGTATGCATTTTCTACCGATGAAGATTACGACCCTGAGCGTTCAAGAAAACTACTACTTTCCCGCACACAATTGACGCGTTTGGAAACTAAGCTTAAAGAGCGTCAGAACTTGACGATCATACCACTAAAATGCTATACTTCTCATAGGTTACTGAAGCTTAAAATTGCTCTTTCAAAAGGTAGAAAAACACACGACATTAAAGCACTCGAAAAGAAGCGAGATATGGTACGTAACGAAAAACGAGAAGCAAAAGAGTATTTGAAATAATTGGGGATGACGGGCTTCGACATGAAAGGTGCTGTATGGGTCGCAAGTCGGATCTATCCGTAAATAGAACAATACGTGCAGACAATGCACCTACTGCTGAGGAAATCCAGATGATGTACAATCGTCCGGTTGCTTATGCAATAGCGTAAGCTTACTCGCGCAGTTCCATTCATCAATGAATGGATGTCACCAGTAAGGACGCCGATAATTACTGATTGGCATAAATTTTCGGCTGCGGAAGTCAGGGAATGAGGTCCACCGAAGACAACCAAGATTAAACGACCTCGCGCCTCAACGCGTTCGTTGAGTAAACTTTGCTACAACATCCATACGGAAACTTTTTGTGCACCCCGGTTCAACTCCGGGCATCTCCACAAGCGAAGAATCAGTAGGCTCAATACTATTGATTAGCTTGATAGTAGGCTCTATATCAATGGTTTGAAACCCTTGCTCAATATCATAGGGTAAATTACTAGGAAAGTACATCCTTACTATAGTAGTCTTCATCTGATAATCTGGGTTTTGCCACATCTTGACAGGCTCTTCCAGTGTTTGAAAAACTACATTAGAAGCGGTTTGAAACTCTTCTTGTGTATACTCTGGCTTAATGGAGCTACCAATGCTTTGCTGTTTAAGTAACAATTGCTTAAGTTGAACCTCATAAATAGTTAGTAACTCTTGATCTGTTGTTACGCTAATTCTCTCAGAGAGATTAGTTATTTTTTTATCTAGCTCCCGTTTTTCATGCTCAATACTCACTTGCCTCATAACATCATTTTCCTTTTCTTCCTCCCAAGTTCTGTTTAATACAACCTTCACTAACTCAGCTTTATGCGAGTCAAGCCTTACTCCATCTAGTAGCTCTATAAATCTATCCTCTAAATCCTCTC
>JANLHK010000027.1 GCA_024653645.1 Candidatus Roizmanbacteria bacterium
CCTTGTATGCCGGCTATGCCATTACCAAACTGCAGGTATGGGGACGGATGCTGTTTATTATCGCCCTATTCTGGACGGTGTCATTCATGACCATTTATGCCGTTCCCAATACCCGCATCTCGGCATCAGACTGGATACTGGCAACTATTCCCACGGGCTCCACCATAGCGGTAGAGCACTGGGATGATCGCCTCCCCATCTATGACAGCGAACGCTACCATATTGAGTCACTACCTCTGTATGAATATCCTGATAACACCAAAAAATTGTCTTATATCAACCAAATACTGGATCAAAGCGATTATCTGATCATTGCATCAAACCGATTGTATCGGCCGCTGCAAGAGCTGGGCGATTGTGTCAAATATCCCCACTGCTATAACCTGACAGCATCATATTACCGGGATTTGTTTGCCAACCAACGCGGGTTCACCTTAGTTAAAACATTTCGCGTGTCGCCGCTGGGCAGTAATGATGAGCTGGCTGATGAGTCATTTACCGTCTACGACCATCCCACCGTTCTTATCTTCAAGAAAAATTAAAGAAAGCGTTTTGCTAAAGCCAGCGCTCCCTGCTTCCAGCCAACGGTATGGGTAATACCCGCCCCTTTGGCTTTGATATCGCTGTAGTGTTTCTGGTACCACCGGTATGAGCGGATCAATGCCTCAGTATTGGAATAGCGCGGTTTCCAATCAATGGTCTTATGTATTTTTTCAATTGAGACAAACGAGTCTTTGTCTGCGGTGTCATACACCCACTGATACAACGGGGAGAGATGTAACGCCTCCAACGCCTGCAACGGTTTTTTAATGAGCCATGCGGGTATGGGCATGATGTGGGAGGCTGACCCAACCGCAGCAAAAAATGCCTCCAAATCATCACGGATCATGCCAAACCTCTCAGCTCCTATATTAAACGTGTCGTTGTATCGAGCATGCTGGGGAGCATTACAGAATTTCCAGATAGCATGCACCAAATCCTCCACTTCAAGCAGTTGATAGCGATTGGTTCCTGCACCGATCATAGGGATTTTTTTGTTGTCATGTACCCAGTCAAACAGGATTTCAAACACACCTAACCGACCGGTGCCGATAAAGGTCTTGGGTCTGATGATGGTTATATTCAGGCCCTTCTTTATATATTTCTGACAGACTTTTTCTGCCATGATCTTGCTTTCTCCATACGGTCCCACACCCACCATAGGAGCCGATTCATCAATGGGATGTATTTTCGGAACGCCATATACGGCCGTTGACGAGATGTAGATAACGCGCTTGACCTTGTTTTGCAGTGCTGCCCGCAACACTCTTCGAGTTCCATTGACATTCACGTCATGAATTTCCTGTGGCGGAGCCAGTGGGAGTGCAGCAGCGGTATGAATCACTACATCCATATCTTTGGTGATCTCCTTCATGAGATACGAGTCGCGTATATCGCCCCGCGTAATATGACGTATACCTGGGTATTCTTTTTTATCTACATCATGCAGATCAAGCAGCGTGGTTGCTACCTTCTGCTTATCGAAAAATCGGGCTATATGGTAACCCAAAAATCCCGCTCCGCCGGTTATCAGTATCTTCATAGATAGCGGTACGCGTTAGGTATAAAGGTAATTACATCACCCACCGAAAACTTTCCATCATTATTAGGGTCAAGCGGCAGCATGCGTTTGACCGAAACCTCATTGCCATCTTTTTGGATCGTCACATATGACTGACGTGGGAGGTAATAGGGGCGCAGAACTACAATGCGGTATTCGCGGCCAACAATGAGGTTGGGCACTCTGTCCAGAAATATCACTCCATTTTCTGCAATCACGTCGACCTGGCGAAACACCATGCGTTCCTCATTATCAAACAGCTGCACTTCGTATTGATCAACGCTTGACCCGAAACCGAATAGGCGCTGCACTAATATTTTTAGGCTTATTTTGGGAATAATCTCCATATTCCAGGCATAGACCTGTCCAACGGATTCGGATATATGCATCAGCTGAACGCTGGCTTTTGATTGTGCCTGCTCCGTGCCGGTAGTAATACTGACACTCACCGCTGCCTCAGCCCCTGGTTCAATGGGCTGGGAGGGCTGTGATACCCGTGCGGTCGTACCTGCCGGAAGATTAGTAATGGCAATGCGGTAATCAATGCCGTCAATAATGGTCTGACCTTCATTCTTAATGCGCATGGTAAACACAATGGTGGAGGCGCTGGTTAAGGCGCTGGGCATATCTGAGATAACTTTCAGTGAATGGTTTTGGATCGGCACGCCCTTTGCCTTTTCAATATCTTGTACGGCCTGATAGACCGGATAATATTCATGCGTACCCTCTTTTTTCCATGAAAAGCCTAAAAACGGTTCCGATTGATAGCTTAACACAAACGGCGTGACAGCAACCACCCGCTCATCCTGCAGCCACAGGTTTCGATACGCAGTTACCATATATTGGGATACATCCTCTTCGCTTATACTGCCACTTTTCCATCCGGTTTCGGTAATAAACACGGGGAGTGGTTTGGAGATGCCCAGTGAAGCCAAATATGACAATTCCCATTCATATCCGCCAATACTAATGCGTCCGCGGTTATACGGGCTCCCGACAAAACCGGGATTGGGATAGGCGTGTGATGATAATCCATCAACGAGTTCATTCCATTTTCCGCTATCGACAATGCTGAACATACGTGAATAAAAATTACCGGCATCTTCATACGCAGTGCCTTGTGATGGAGCGGATAAATCAAGTCCAGCGAGCATGATGAAATAGTCGCTTCCCGCTGCCCTCAACTTTTTGGCAAAAGCCTCAGATACCGTGGCATACTCCTCAGGGTTAACCGCTCCACCCCATTCGGATGCATGATTCGGTTCGTTAAACAAGACGATGTACCGATTTTTTACCACCCAGTTCAGCTGCTGAAAAAATGCTACCCAGGCGTCAGCGTCATCAGCACTGGGTTTGCGCCATACCGCCCCCTCGGGCTGAGTGGCAATACGCACAATGGGAATGAGCTTAAGGCGGCGCATTTCGTTAAATACTTCCTGCCATTTTCCTACATTACGGTCGTTTTCCTGAATCACTACCGTGACATACCCCCATTGGCCCCCAGAGCTGTTCACCAGCTTCGCAGCTGCCTGCAAATCGTCATTATTCGGTACCGCCAAATGAATACCGAACTTATTATTAGCAACACTGGTGGGATTGGTCGCAGCATAGACCGATTGCCGTGCCGTAAAGGCAGTAATGGCACATAACATAATAAATACAAAAATGAGCTTGCGCATATCAATACTATTTTAGCATGACCCGCGTGCTAAAATATGGCAGAACATAAACCCGGGGACTAGCTCAGATGGTAGAGCGCACGGTTCGGGACCGTGAGGCCAGCAGTTCAAGTCTGCTGTCCCCGACTCAACTCCTTACGTATTTGATATGTACTATAGGATATAGTAGAATATCCCCTGCCCAATGGGGCACGTTCTTTTCAAACATAGAGCGCAGAAGGAGGAATTTCCATGCGCAGAAAGTATGAACGAAGGCCACGGAGGCCGAGCCGCCAGGCAGAGAAGATAAACAGGATCGTCAGGTTTATTGTGGAGGTGCTGTTTTTAATCTTCCTCTTCCTGATTGTGATGGTTTCCGTAGGCAAAACGATACCTTCGGCTTTCTATTTGACAGTGATTGGCAATGAGCCGCAGCGACCAGTGTGGCATATCGTCTCTTCCGTTGAAGAGACGCATAGTTTCGGTGTAACACCCGCTATGATTGCTCGGTATAGTTACCAATCAGACCCCTATGCGTTCAAGCGTCTGGGGGCGATCGGAAAACTCTGGTTGGATACCAGAGAAATGGATGTCTGTCTGGTTATTTTCGGGCAGCCGGTAAGCTCGGTCTGCCCAGAATGGCTCTGGGACAGATAACCATCGGCAGCAGGCGGCTCGCAAGAGTCACCTGCTGCCAAACAACACGAGTGTATTACTTAACTATGATATTCCCTTTGATTTCAGCAAAGGGACCGTCGGCTGGACTCAGCATATTGGCAACACCGTTTTGAGCGGTTGCCATATCCGTAAAGCTTCCCCATATTTCATCCGAAGCCGGTTTGTTATCTGACACTTTAGCAAATAGCCACTGCCCTACCCATGCAGGATTACTGGCCTTTACCACCTCTCCGGCAAACCAGCCGAATTTTCCGTCAACCTTCATCACCGATACGTTTACCTTATATGAATTCTTGTTTTTATCCTTATATGAAAACTTTCCCTTGTTATTAGCAGAATCCATTTCAAATTCTGCTTTTCGTACTAACCCATAGGCGTTGTATTCAATCTCGCCTTTAATGACATGCTTGTGATGTTCCACGTAATCAATACACTTCCCTTTATTCTTAAATGAAGGATTATTAAAGGTTTTCCATCCGTCATTCTTACAATCTTCTTTAGTTACGGGAGGGCCAATGAGCGGTTCAAAGTCGAAGATGGTAAGGTTGCTGCCGGTACCGAAGGCAAACCCGTCAATATTCTCGGTGTAACCGTCAGCATAGGGCTCTCCTACCCTGATGCCTAAAAATGAATCAGTGACTCGCATACGCACGCCAGGATAATCAGTCAAAATCTGATTCCATGTTTTGGTGGTAGTTCCGGCTTCTCCGGTTACTGGCCAGGTCGCACCTGAATACAACCATTTGGCATTACCGCCGTCAATAGCGTCCCAATCCTGCCAGGTATCCTGAGATACGGTACTGTTTACCGATGGCACAAACACTAACCGGCGTTGCCAGGTGTCAGTACCATTAAAGTCAACGTTAAAATGCAGGTATCCTGAGCGTTGTGAACCAAGCGCCTCACCATTGCCGGCAGAAGGATTGTATGTTTTGAAACGCAAGGTGGTGATATCGGCAAGCGGAGTACCGCTAAAACGGTAGGTTGCCAGGTTGCGCCGCTGCGTGCCGGATACGCTTATTTGTACGCTACCCACACCATTAAACGGCGTTGCCGGACCCATAACAAATGAGCCTAGTGAATTATCGATGGTATCGGTTTCGTCGTTATAAAACAGCCATGAATCAGGCTTTGCTAAAACATCTGCTACGCTGGTTGCCATGTCGGTTGGTTTAACAACCACGATAGTAGCGCCGCCTGCGCGAACCAATGGGACAAACAGAAAAAATGACAAGACCGAGAAAAAGGAAAAAAGGTAAGATAGAAACAATGAAGTTTTCATTTAGTGTGTATGAAACTTCTAATAGTATTGCTCAGCTTACATCGTATATATATTGTTAATTATAGTCAACAATGAATACCAATAACAAAATCATAGGGTTGATAGCTCTATTGGTTGTTCTGTTTTTCTTTGGTGCATTCAGCATTAATTTCATTGTTGATGATTTTTACTTTTTAAAAATTTCCCGCGTTGAAACACTTTCTGATATCACTGCTTTTTTTTCACCACTGCGAACTACCTTTTACCGCCCACTGGCCAGTGAAGTGTTTTATGCGATCATTACCCTGTTGGGCAGAAATATCTATCTTGCTCATATGTTGGTTTTTGCGGTGTATATACTGGGTATTGCTGCCTTGTACCGTAGTATTAAACACATCAGTGGTAATATAGTCTTTGCCTGCTGTGGAGCCCTATTGTATGCACTTCACAGCACCCACGTATTTCAACTGTATACGTTTAACACATTTCAGGAGGTGCTGATGATGACAACGCTTGCCTGGTCGTTTTGGATGCTGCTGCAAAAAAAATATGCCACCTCACAGGTATTTTTTATTGCTGCGCTTCTGTCAAAAGAAAATGCTGTTTTATATCCGGGTATATTGCTTGCCGCAAAAGTATTACGATTGCACCACTTTCCCACCTTGTCTTGGAAACACATCATGTTATTTTTTGGCTATTCGGCAGCTGCGCTTTTGCTGTACGTTCCCGGCACTCAAAATGTAGCCGCTACAGAAAGCATCTATACTCCCCAATTCTCAGTCTCGCTTATTAGTAATAATGCATTTTGGTATACCGCCTGGGCCATGGGTGCACCCAATTTTGTACCTGATCATATGCGCAGCATCTTTGGTCCGGTACTTCCTACCCTGTGGCCGTACTTTGATTTACCCTTTGCCAAGCTCTACACTGCATCGCTCATTCTGTACCTTATGGGGCTCATATTAGGTAGTGTGATGGTAATACGAAAACAGAACATAGCATGGAAGATGGCAGTATGGTATGTCTTATTCTTTGTCATATTTCTCACTCCTGCCCTTCCCATTGTCCACAAGTGGATGGTGCGCTTGACCCTGCCCCTTATTCCCATCGCACTTGCCCAGGCATGGATTATCGCTCACCTCGTGAAGCAGCACCGCTCTTTTGCTGGAATACTCATAGCTCTTTATCTCGTAACGAACTTTGCTTCGATTCGGGTCCATGAGATAACCAGTAATTACCGTCACCAAAGCACCCTATCAGAGCGAGTCCAGGAATACTTTATAAAAAACCGAGAAGATTATACCTTTGCCTCATCGTATTATTTTGTTGACCCTATTGATACCGATGGCACTGCCTGGGGATGGTCGAAACAACTTGAGAATACCCTACATGGATCAGACTTTATTGATCATGTCTATCCCGGTTCAAAGGCGGTGGTGTTTTATGGTTACCGGAAGCCCCAGATAAGACCCAATACCATACCAATTCCCGCCGATCTATTTATACCGTAACGATACGATATATTTGCGCACCTCCACATAGACCACGATACCCATTGAGAACAAAGCGATTACTCCCACCAGAGACAAATTAGGCAAGGGCGTGAGTGCAAACACCGTACGCAGCGGTGCAATGACTATCAGCGCCAGAGTGAGCAGAAATGAAAGTGTCAGTAAGATAAACAGCGTGGTATTGGGTTTGTGTGTTGAATGAAAAATACTTTCACGATAGGAGCGCATATTGAGGGTGTGCAGCAGCTGGGAAAATACCATAACCAAAAACCCGACGGTTCGTGCAACATCTACCCCATAGGGTAGTGCGACGACATACGATAACAATGACAATCCTGCCAAGACCAACCCTTCAGAAAACAGAAAATACCAGCGGGGCCGTGAAAAAAGCGGTGTCTTGCGCTCCCGTGGATAGTGGCGCATGAGACTGGCGTCGGGCGATTCTAGACTGAGGGCGAGTGACGACAAACTGTCGGTGACCAGATTAATAAACAATATCTGAATCGGAATAAAAAATACTGGGAATCCGAGCCCGGCAGCGGCAAGCAATACTATGATCTCGCTCATATTGCTTGAGAGCATAAAGTGAACAAATTTAAGGATATTATCGTAAATAATTCTTCCTTGATGCACTGCGTCAATAATCGTGCGATAGTTGTCATCAGCGATCACAATATCAGCTGTTTCCTTGGCCACATCCGACCCAGTAATGCCCATGGCAATCCCTACGTCAGCCGCATGAATAGCCGGCGCGTCATTGACTCCATCACCGGTAACGGCCACCACCCCAGAGGTATTGCGACGCAGCAACTCTACCAACCGCAACTTATCAGCAGGCGCGATACGTGCAAATACCCGTAGCGGATTGGTACCGCTGGTAATACGCTTTACTAAATAGGCGTCGTCACTGTTTGATAGTTGTGAGGCATCAAAAACCTGCGACTCATGCTGCACAATACCAATCTGCTTTGCCAACGAATAGGCTGAGAGTACATGATCGCCGGTTACCATAATGGTTTCAATATGCGCCTCTCTCGCCCGCTTCAGCGCGCTGGCAACCTCAGGCCGTACGGTATCTTCTTCGCCCACCAGGCCAAGCAGCGTTATATTTTTCAGATACTGGGCAAATACATCGCCTCCCTTAGCCAGCACCTGTTTTCGTTCATCAGCGTTCAGTATCCGCTCACCCATGGCAATCACCCGTAAACCCTGACTGGCCATAGGGCGCACTCCATCGTGTATATATTCCTTATCTTTTTTTGAACACAGCAATGCAATCGATTCAGGTGCTCCTTTTACAATCAAACTCATCTCTCCTGTTTTTTTATGCGCTACACCCACCACCATATGTCGGGTTTCAGATGAAAACGGTTCCTCAAACAACATATGGTACTGATTGCGTATATCACGATAATCAACACCGATTCGTTGCCCGGCCACCAACAAAGCACCTTCGGTCGTATCACCGATAACCCGATGGGCAGTAGCGCGATACTCAAGTTCAGCGTCGGTACAGAGCGCTGCCCGTTCATAGAAGTATTCAGCTAGCTCCCGTTGGGCATGAGACAGTGCTTTCCCATCATCCAGGGTGATATCCCCTTGTGACTCATACCCTTTCCCTGTAACTCGGTACAGAGTGCCGCGTATAACCATAGAGGTCACCTGAATGGTGTTGGTCGTAAGGGTGCCCGTTTTATCAGTCAGCAAATATTGAACGCCTCCGAGAGTTTCAACAGCCCGTAATCGTCGTACAATGGTACGCTTGCGTGCCAGTGCTACTACTCCCAGTGATAGTACGATGGTAATAACCGCTGGCAATCCTTCAGGAATAGCTGATACCAGCAATGCGGTAGCGGTCAGCAGCGCATCAAATAAATCGGTATTACGAAGCAGTAATAGACAAAACAACAGTAAAGCCAAGAAAAATACCACCGCGCCCAAGACACGCGCAAGACTGGTAAGTCGCTCCTGCAAGGGTGTTTTTTTTGATGAGGGTTTGTCGAGCAATGTTGCAATCATACCTACCTGCGTTTGTGCTCCCGTTGCCACGACCACCGCGGTGACTTTCCCCGCCATACATAAGGTGTCGCGAAACAACATGGTAGCTTGTTGCCCCAGATTAACCTCCTTTTTTCCTTCCCACTGTTCCTGTTTTTCCACCGGCACTGATTCTCCGGTTAACAAGGACTCGTCCACGGTGCAGAAACTGCTGCTGATAATCCGGGCATCAGCCGGAATGCGATTCCCGGCCTCGATGTGAATAACGTCTCCGGGTACGAGCATCTCAATAGCCATCTCACGAAGCTCGCCGTCGCGCATCACGCGGGCAAATCGCTGGTCCTGCTGAGTCAGTTCGTCAAGCGTCTTCTGCGCTTTGTATTCCTGAATAAACCCAATTCCGGCATTCACCAGCACAATAACCACGATGCTGGTGGCATCAATCCACTCACCGAGAAAAAAAGAGATAGCAGCAGCAGCCAACAGCATGACAATAAACACATCCTGAAATTGGCGTATAAAAAAAGATAATGCAGAGGGAGGTTGTTTACGGGGCAGGATATTTTTACCTTGTGTCACAAGGCGCGATTGGGCTTCTGATTCACGCAAACCGGTAATTCGCGTCGCCAGCTGTGCAATAACCGTAGTTGATTGTAATGAATACCATCCGGACATACTAAAAAGTATAGCAGTATATAGAGCTCGTTAGTTTTTTTTATCCTCGCAGAATGAGGAGACGGCGATCATAAGCGGAAGCATTTCAATGGGTGAATACTTGGTTTGTGCATACGCATCAATGAGTTTTTTGGTAAGGCTCGCAATATCAGCCTTAGTGGTTTTATCCAACACGACTTTGGGGATCACACTTGCAGTTTCAAGTACATTTTTGGCCAACAGCAGCTCATGGAGTTCATCAAACAGCGATTCCATTAATAGTTTTGCCGATCCTCCCCGTTTTTCAAAAGCAGACAACCATACCATTGTCCTTTTTTCATTGTGTTCAAGCAGGGCAACCAACAATTCAGTACTTCCCTTTTTCCCCTGGGTCTCAAGCATGGCAGTAATCGCCTCAATACTGTTATCAGTTCCCTGCGTTGCCATCTCAAGCAGCTTTGCTCCATCACGGAACGAACCGCGGGCGGCTTTGGCAATTACACTCAGCGCTTCTTTGGCTACTTGCAGACCCTCGCCTTTTGCAATGCGTTCAAGTGAAACCAGCAACTCCTCATGGGTAGCCCGGTTAAACGTAATGGGAATACAGCGGGACAAAATCGTATCGGGGATTTTTTCTTCTTCAGTTGTGGCTAGAATAAACACCACATGATGGGGTGGCTCTTCCAATGTTTTAAGCAATGCATTAAAAGCCTCTTTGGTCAGCATGTGCGCCTCATCGATGATATAGAGCTTGTATCGTCCCTGAACCGGCGCGAATTTTACCTCCTCACGCAGTGCACGAACATCGTCAACACCTCGGTTTGATGCGCCGTCAAGCTCATGCACATCCAAAAAACTGCCGGCGGTAATAGCCTTGCAGGTATCGCACACACCACAGGCATCAACCTCCTTGCTCTTTTTATCAGCAAACATATTGCGCTCACAGTTCAAGACTTTGGCAATGATGCGGGCCGTTGAGGTTTTACCGGTTCCTTTTGAGCCAGAAAACAAGAATGCGTGAGGAATATGCTGAGGGTGCGATAACAATTGAGTAATGAGCGCCTTGCGCTTTTCGTTATCGATGTTTTGCAGTGTTTGAGGTCGGTATTTACGATAGTACATTGCTTAAAACCGTCATGGCGTGATCCAAAAACTGACTGATCACCGTATTAATTTCCTTATCCTGTTCTGCCGCAAAAATAACTACTTGTGAAAAACAGATGATGATTTCGCCGACCAGTGTGTCACCGCCCGGAAATGATTCCCTTCCGGTCCCGTGAGGAACCGTAATAACCGGATGCGCAGTATCGTCATGCAAATACTTTTTTGCCAACTCACGCGCTTTGCGGGAACCGACAAAGGCAACGCTCACCGTACCCGTAGGCAATGATCGTTTTTCCCAACCATCTTTCAAAAACTTACGTATAAAACGTCTGTCTATTTTATATCGTGGATCAGCAGAAACGTCAATACGTAGCATGTACGATTAGTCACGAAAGCTCCGCTTGCGCTTGGAAAGCTCTTTCGCCTTCTCTTTTTTAACCATAGATGGCGGATGATAAAACGTTCTGTTTTTGAGCACGTCAAGATATCCTTCATCATTCACCTTCTTGATGAAGCGACGGAGCATACTGTCTTTGCTTTGGCCTTTTGATTTGATTACTGCTACCATTAAAAACATCTCCAATCACGGACATAAGTATACGCTACGAGGCACCATTTCGCAAATCCTACACCGTATCTTGCAATATGCGGATCAGATTCTGCAAAGTCAGCTTTGTAGGCTCTGTAGAGCCCCCTTTATCAGATGCATTCAATAACATTTTTCCTGAACCGTGCAAAAACCAATAGCCTTTTGTATCCTGCTTTTTAATCTCTTCATACGCCGCTTTCAAATTGACTGATGAATCAGGGCGCGCCTTGATGCGGGCATTCCCAGTTGAAGGATCCTTGCGAATAACCAATCCGTACCCATTTTTTTGTGCCAATATGAGCGCCTCTTCATTGCGCGTCATAATACCCAGCGCCTTTATGTCCCCCAGATCGAACGGCACTCCTTGGGCTATATCCAACTCAGCTGCTGCTTTATTTTTCAGTATCATAAAAAATGATTCAACCCCATCAAGACCAAACTGCATGATATCCTGATCTTCTTTTTTCGTAATTTTCAGGCCACGCAATAGCTGGTGCAGGCCCAAATCGTAAAAATCGTCAGACGCCTGCGGCAGCAATGCCTCCTCAAAGTTATCGACCGCCGTCACTACTTCAGCTAACCGTTCAAGCGCCGCAATGGTATTTTCTCCCAGTCTTTGCGTTTTTATCACCTGCGTCACAATGCGCTTTACCGCACTGGAGCGCTCCGAAAGCTGGTGGTGGTCAAATCTGCCCAAACCGGTATCAACATGGATAATCCGAGGATCGGTATCGGCTATTGTATTCTCATACGTCTTGCCTGCCGGTACATAGACAATGTCTGCGGTGGCAAATCCTTCTATAAAGGTGCGTACCAGCCATACGGCTGCACAGGCATCAAGATCCGGTCGCTGGTGGGTAACAATCAGTGCCGCCATAGTGCTGTTATTTCAGTAACCCCCGAATATCATTAAGGGTAATCATGACCATCATAGTAATAAGTAGAGCAAATCCAATGGTGTTTACTTTTTGTTTAATTGAGCTGCTGATGCTCTTTCCCCGTATCGCCTCAATAATGATAAACACCAGCTGTCCCCCGTCGAGCGCCGGAAAGGGCAATAAGTTAATCAGAAACAGGTTGAGTGAAAACAAAGCCAGAAAGAGTGAAAGCGTTTCAATGCCGCTTTGCGCCGCACTTCCGGTAATTTTAGCAATACCCACCGGTCCGGTGACCGCTACCTGCGGATTTTCGAACCTGACTAGGTGAAATAGGGCTCTGCCAAGCTCTTTATAAAACTCACCGCTTAATACGAGAGCGCTCTTAACTCCCTCGTACGGTGCTTTATACCAGGCAACTTTAGTAAATACCGTTTGCGAAATGCTGATACCCAGTGCGCCCTGGCCTTTGGGCGGATTGACGCGGGGGGTTACGCGTATCGTACGCTCTGTTCCCTCACGGCTTACGGTTAATACTAGTTCCTTGCCCTTGTACTGATTAGTATATTTCGAAACATCAGAGGTCATCTGGATATGGTATGACGTGCCGTCTGCTTCTATTGAACGAATGATGTCAGAGGCTTTAAATCCCGCAGACTGGGCAGGAGAACCGGGGACGATCTCTGCAATGCGCACATCAGTGGTGGGAATCCAAATACCTTTGGTAAACAGAACCGAAAGAATTACAACCGCCAATACAAAATTCATAATAGGTCCGGCAATGATAACCGCGCCTCGTAGATACCAGGGTTTGCTGGAAAATGAACCCGTGCCCGTTTCGCCGGCATCTTCCCCAAATATTTTGACGAATCCCCCTAACGGAAGCCAATTGATTGAATATAGTGTTTCGCCGATCTTCTTGCCCCAAGCCCGTGGCGGCAAGCCAAAACCAAACTCATCAACGCGCATACCACTCTTTTTTGCCACAAAAAAATGGCCAAATTCATGAATAACGACGAGGATAAATAAAACGCCAAAAAATGATAGTAGGGTTATCATTAGACCGTCATAACCTCTCTCTGCTTAGCTTGCTTTACCGCTTCAATACGGTCCATGAATGTCTTAGTGGCTGTTTCAATGTCCTGCTCGGTGCGGTATTTTTCATCCTCAGAAATCTCTTTCGCGTCAAATGCTGTTTTTACGTCTTTGCGGATATCATCCCGTGCTTTTCGCAGTTTTTCCCTGCCCTCTTCAGCGTACTGTGAAACCAGTTTTGCATACTTTTCCCGCTGCTCCTGTGATAAGGGCGGATTTTTAACCCGAATCGTGGTGCCCTGTACGCTTACGATAAAACCGAGGCTGGCATTGCGTAACGTGCTTTCAATATCCTGCGTAACTGAAGGATCAAACGGGTTCACGAGTAAGTCTTGCGGGCCATCAGACATAATAGTTGCCAACTCCATAAGCCGCAGGGTTGCCTGTCCACCATAGGTCGTGATGGAGGTGTTTTCAATTAAGGCAGCGCTGGCTCTGCCGGTACGAATGGTTCCCAAAGACTCGCGCGTGCGTTCAACCGCCTCTTCGCCTGCCGAACGGTACGTCGATATGTCCATGTGTCTGTTATTCTACCTAATTATTGCCCATCTGCGCAACTCCCAATACGTGCAACATTGCATCGCCACTACTTAAGTTTCCCGCCCGAATACGGTACAGGTAATACTGGTTTGCTATTGACTGCTCCATGCCCGGTACCACCGATACCGCTGCCGAATATGATGCTTCTTTCACGATGCGCATAGTTTCAGGATCAAATTCTCCATACGGATACGCAAAAGTTTCAACCGGTTTGCCCAGCAGCTCCTCCAGCTCCCGTTTGCTTTGCATAATCTGATACGCGGCGGTCTTGGTATCTAATCCCTTTAAATAGGCATGGTTCAGAGTATGCGCACCAATCTCAACCAAACTGCTTTCCCCCAACTCCCTCAGTTGCTTAGTAGTTAAAAAGTCCTTCCAACCCAAAAAACGGTTTATGATATACACGGTTGCCTTGACATGGTATTTTTTCAGTAACGGAAAAACTACTGTGTAGAAGTCCTGGTATCCGTCATCAAAGGTCAACACCACACTCGGGGTGGCGTATTCCTCATCACCGCTCAATATAGCCGGGATGTCGCGTACAAAATAGGTAGGGATGTTGTTCTCACTCAAAGTTTGCAGTTGTTTTTCAAATAATTCAGGGGGTATGGTGAGGCTCCGACGAATCGTATCACCGTCATTTTTCTGTGGCTCGACATAGTGGTACATGATAATGGGTATGCGCCACTGGCGACCCTCAGGGGTTTTAAAGTATTTCATTTCACGCGCTACCATGTCGTTGGGCGCGGTAAACGATTCAACTACATCGTAGTTTTTCTGGAACTGTTTCTTCATGCGGTTCTGCAGCTGCGTACGCACTACACTTCCCAGTATTAATAGAAACAGGGCGCCGACAAAACCTATGAGCCAACGATGCTTTCTCATTTGGTATACTAGTCTAGCGGTAACGCGACTGTAGTTCAATGGATAGAATGGAGGTTTGCGGAACCTCTGATCCCAGTTCGACTCTGGGCAGTCGCACCCCTACTGCTTTTCGAGTACCAGAAACGTATACGAATACTGCTTATCCTTACCCTCCTCTTTCGACACTACCCTATTAAATGATGAGTAGTCGGGAAAATAGGTATCAGCATCAAAACTGTCGTGTACTTGGGTAATATAGAGCCTGTCAGTAATGGGAAGCGCCAACGCATACAGCTGCCCTCCCCCGATAATGAATAGCTCTTCTGTTTCAATACGTCGCGCTTCCGCTAATGCCTCCTCCAACGAACGGACTACTATCATACCTATAGGTGCAAACTCACTATCCCGACTCACTACAATATTCGTTCGTGCCGGTAATGGCCGGCCAATGGATTCAAAGGTTTTTCTACCCATAATAACCGCATGGTTCTTGGTAATCGTACGGAATCGTTTCATGTCCTCCGGAATATTCCAGAGTAGCGCATTTTTTTTCCCCAGTTCCCTATTGCGCCCTACTGCGGCAATCATACTTATGCGGGGGGCATTCATATTAATTACACCGCAACTGGAGCTTTAATACCAGGATAGGGGTCGTATCCCTCTAACGTAAAATCTTTGTAGCTAAAATTGCTAATATCCTGCACATCGTGATTTATCTTCATAACGGGAAATGGTTTTGGTGTTCGCGATAATTGCAATGTTACCTGTTCAATGTGGTTTGAATAAATATGGGTGTCACCAAAGGTATGTACAAAATCGCCCGGCTTAAGGCCCGCAACCTGGGCTATCATCATGGTCAGCAGCGCGTATGAGGCAATATTAAACGGTACCCCTAAAAATAAATCGGCGCTGCGTTGGTATAACTGGCATGATAAGGTTCCCCGGTTGGCGTAGAGCTGGAACAAGGTGTGGCACGGAGGCAATCCTCCCGCCGATACGATTACATCTATCTCTGCCGGATTCCAAGCGGTAATAATAATACGCCGCGAGTCAGGGTTCGTCTTAAGCTGGTCAATGGCCAGCTGTATTTGGTCTATAATTTTTCCTTCAGGGCTTTGCCACTTTCTCCATTGGACACCATACACCGGGCCAAGGTCTCCCCACTGGTCGGCAAACAATACATCTGCTTTAATGCGTGCGATAAATGCTTCCTGAGTTAACTTCTTTTTATCCTTGCTGTTATTAACGTAATGTTTGTATGGCCATGCATCCCATATATGCACATCATGATCTACCAGATACTTAATATTGGATTCACCCTTTAAAAACCATAGCAACTCATAGATAATACCCCGGAGAAACATTTTTTTGGTAGTAAGCAGCGGAAAGCCTTTGCGTAAATCAAACCTGATCTGTCGGCCGAATATGCTTTTGGTGCCGGTCTTGGTGCGGTCGTCTTTATACAGTCCGTTCTCAAGCACGTCGCGTAGTAAGTCAAGATAGGCATATTCACCACTTCTGTCTCGCATTGAAGGCAGTATACTTAAACCGATTGAAAAGACAAGGGGGTTTTGTTATTCGCAGTTACCGTTGGTTCGAACACGCTGAGCATAATCTATACCGAATACATCTTTAAGTGCGGTTCCCGGACTTTCACGCCTTGCAAGTCTATGGGCATTACGGGCCATGGATGCCAACTCTCCCTTACTGGCATGGCTTATTACCTCTGCAATACGAAATCCTGTTTTCCCCTGTGCCGCTATACTTCTGAGTGCATCACGTTCAGGAAGATTCAAATAAGGCGTAAAGGTTTCAACATACAGATTAACCAGTCCAAGAGCAGACAGGCCATACGCTTCGCCGTTGGCAACCAATCCATTCATTTCCCTATCCTGTTCTTCTATCATATGGGAATACCCTATTATAGCACTTTTTGCGCTACCTTACCCACTATATAGCCTTCTACCGCCCGTTTTACCTCACGTGCACCAAAGCGAGGATCAAAAGCCTTTTTTATCACCTCTCGTAATTCCGGTTCACTCAACTCAAGGGTAATGTGTTTTGTCTGCTCATATTCTGTCTTCAGGCGCTGTGCCAGTTCCTTACCAATCTGCTGTGCAGTCTCAAGTGTCAGGGGTTGAAAAGTCAATACTTCGTCGAAACGCGCCAGCAACTCGGGAGGAAATACCTCCTTGGAAGCCGCATTTGAGGTTGCAATAACCAGTAAATTTTTTCCATCAATCTTTTTTCCAAATCCATCCATCATATACCCTTCATCGAGGAGCGTTAAGAATACATTGAGTATCTCAGGGTCAGCTTTTTCCAGCTCATCAATCAGCAGTACCGAAAAGGGGTGTTCCCGAATATATTGTGCGAGCATACCTACCTGCTTATTCTCAAATGAACCAATCAAATCAGCGAGGCGTTCCCTGCGCTGGTAAAACGACATATCCAAGCGGATCATCTTGCTACGGCTGCCAAAAAATATAGTTGCCAGCAGCTTCGCGGTTTCCGTTTTCCCCACACCGGTGGGACCCAACAATAACAAACTGAGCTTTGGCTTCTTGCGATTTTCTTCAATAAACGCCCGCTGGGCTGCCATCGAAATGCTACTCATAGCTTCCTGTTGTCCCAGAATATGGGTTTGTAAATAGTCAGGCAGCGACTTGAGTTTTGTTTTAAAGTCAGTCGACAGCAATCCCACCGGCATGTGGGTTTTTGCCTGCAACACATCATCCACATCCTGCGGCGTACAGGTCTTTCCCTGGTGCGCCTTAGTCAGGGACGCAGCCTCATGCAGCAAGTCAATGGCTTTTTCAGGAAACGGAATATGCGTGATATAGTAGGTACTTCGTTCAATTACCCGTTGCAACGTTTCATACGTAATGACACAGTCATAGCTGTGCTCAAGCAACAGCGCCTTTTCCTGCAGAATGCGCATCACGCGCTCTTTGTTCATTTCATGCACATCCACCTTATGAAACAGCTCTTGCAGCGATGCGTTATGAAACAGCACTTGTTGAAAATAGAAGGGAGTCGTAATACCCAGCAGCTTCAACTGAGGTAGGGTTGCATAACGGGTAAAGATATCTGAAAAATCACCTTGCAGCGCTGTGCTGGTATAGAGATGAATATTATCGATGACCAGTATAATGTTGCGAGCTAAGCGTGCCTCTTCCATAATCTGAGACAGCAACTCAACCTGCTGTGCATATTCGGATGAGCTGGCCAGAATACGATCCATCGATACTACAACCATACGGAATTGCTGTAGCAACCCAATAACACGGCTCTCATGGATGCGTTGGGCCAACCCATTAATAATGGTGTGCTTCCCCACTCCCTCTTCACCCACCAATACAGCATTCGATTCGTAGCTGCGGGACAACTCACGAGTCAATGCGGCAATTTCCTCTTCGCGATCGCTTAAACCCCCACCCATAACACCGAATCCCGTAAGGGTCGTTCCGTATTGATCAAGTAGTGGCGTGAATCCATAATTCCAATCATGTCCAATCGGTACAGTCGAAAGGAGATTGGTGAGTGAAAAACGATCATGTTCTTTTTGTCTTGCGACATACGCCTGTTCAAACCAGGTAATGACCGCCGCCCTATTCTGCTTATCCAAGCAATGGGCGTTCACAAATTGCTCACGTTCTTTCTGTATACGGTGTACCTTCGGAAACAGTACTGCTGCCAAGCCCCGCAGCGGTGCCAGCATCATAACCAAAATTACCAGCACAGGAAACAGCACTATATATACCATCAGGATACAAAATGCAGCAAATACCACTGATAGACGCAGTATGAAACCAATACCACGGGATGCCATATTGCCGATCATGCGCTCAAGCACCGATTGGTGAGTGACTACAATACGTTTCCAGGGAAAAAACAGATTCTGCAGATGCGTTTTGACATTGAAATAATAAGGGATAAAAATGAAGAGGTTGATTAGTGATCGCATATGGTTCATAATAGCACACATGCTCTTGTCTGATGGCGATATCAAAGGCGCCCTTTTGAACAAATCCATTGTACTTGATCCCCTTCCCAATTTTGATGAGGCTTTGTCTGCCTGTTCCATTGATTTGCGCCTGCATAACGAATTTCAGATATTTGACCATGACAAAACGCCGTATATTGATCCCCGCAACAAGGGTCTTATTACCCCTATGAAAATCATTGTGGTGAATGAGGATGAAAGCTTTATTCTCCACCCCGGTGAATTTGCCCTCGCCTCCACCATGGAGCGCATTGAGTTGCCTGACGACATTGCCGGCCGGCTTGAGGGGCGATCATCACTGGGAAGACTGGGTATTGTGGTACATTCAACCGCCGCTCTCATACACCCCGGTATGCGCGGCAATATTGTGCTTGAATTGGGTAACCATTCGCGTATGCCGGTTGCACTCTACCCCGGTATGCGTATTTGTTCAGTGTCATTTGAGAAGCTCACGAGCCCAGCCCAGCGCCCCTACTACAAACAAAAAAGTGCCAAATACCTTGATCAGCACGGCACCACCGGCAGCAGGATTACGAACGAACAGGATGCATAAATCAGCCGGTGCTCCCGATACCCCCTCGAGACGCACGTGAGACCTGTTTAGATTCAGTAAAGTCAGCAATACCCACCTTTACCAGCAGTCCTTGTGCAATGCGCTCACCCCGCACAATGTGCACTGGTTCATCCGAGAAGTTATACCCCTGAAACAGCAGTTCGTCTTCGGTCCCACAATAGTCCTGGTCAATAACGCCAATACCATGAGGAATCAACAGGTGCTTTTTCTTCGGGGTTGAGCTGCGCGGTACCACCAACAGCATGTACCCAACCGGCACTGCCACCACTATATTGAGCGGCACCAGTCCCAGTGAACGGGGTGCAATGTCCATGTCGACCCGTGAGTACAAGTCAAACCCCACTGCTCCGCTGGTTTGATACGCCGGCAACGGCAACGAAGCGTCAATCCGGGTAATGGTCATAGTGATCTTTTTCATGGTGAAAATAATAACAAGAACTCAAGACAAATGCTGAAAAAAAATACCCCCTGTAAAAAACGCACGGCAACCGTATGTCGAGCAGGAAACACCGTATGATACATTTCCATAATGAGCATGCCAATGGCAGCCAAAAATACCCCTCCGGTGACACCGACAATCAGTGAAAATTGACTGATGCCCATCACAAACAACAACAGTGGTATGGCAATAATGAGCAACTTTGCATGAAATGGTTTAAAACCTAAATCCTTGGTAAACAGGTCGTACCCTACCCAGCTGAAC
>JANLHK010000099.1 GCA_024653645.1 Candidatus Roizmanbacteria bacterium
GCGTATTGATACAAACATATTCACCACAATCACACTAGCGATCACGATATAGGCAAGGCGCGGACGATGAACAACTAATGATGCAAGTAGCAAGAGAAACAGGGGTAAAAACTGCCACGTGTAATATCCCAGAATGTCGCCTTTAAATAAAAAAGTTAGCATCCAATATCCACCATACAGAAAGCCCAAGGTGCGATAGGGCACCTTTTCTTTTTTTGATAGTGTGGGATATACCTTCCATCCAACATAGACAGCTAAGGCAGCGATGATGACGTTAAGTCGGGGAATAAGATAGACTCCGATTCCGTCTCCTAAAAATCCATTAATTCTTCGGTTTATAAAAAGCGACCAAATAAAATCTTTGCCCCGGTCGGAGTTTGCTACATAACTCATGACCGCACGCGTTTGCAAGAAGTCATGTCGCAATTCAAACAGCAAGTATGAACTTAAGGGAATAATCAATATACCAAATCCCAATAGGTGGGCGTATTGTCTTGAACGCACTATAGAATAGATGATGAGCAGGCTAGTAATAATGAGGATGGGTCCGCCAAAAGCAATTTGAAATTGGATAATGCAACCCAAAATAAATAGAGTAGCCAATAAGTCAAATAACCGTGGCTTAGTAAGGTAGCGGCACAAGAAATAAAAAAAGATCGGAGACAGCAAAACGGCACCAAAGGGATTGAACATCACCGGCGCGTAGTTGATGGCACAGGAAGCATATAGTGCCGTTGCCCATAATCCTATTGATGGGGAAAACATCTTGCGACCAACCCAATACACCGCCAAGCCGGCAACCAGCACCAACAAAAACCAAAACCAACCGATCAGAGTGGGATCGCCATTGGTGAGCAAATAGGCGGGCATATTGAGGTAGAGCCAGAGGGGCCCGTGGAATACTCCGCCGATACCTCCTGACCGTGCTCCGATAAGCGTGAGAGGGTTGTTGGTTGCTATGTCTTCAAATAACAGGAAATCACGGGCAATATCGGTATGAAACAATATATCGGCCTTGAGCAATACTGCTGCGGCAAGTGCCGTACCCATCGCTATAATAAGCAGTGGAATTTTTTTGATGGTACGGTGCATATATTAATAGGTTACTATAACATCTTGTCCATTTTTTGGCTTTCGTTGTATCAGTATTTTTTTTGTTCCATCAACGTACGTAATCATAAGTGAACCACCAGGTGCGGGCTGGAGTACATACTCTTTTTCAAGAATGCTATTCTGAATACGCTTTCGTTGTACTGGTAGTATCTGCTCAGCATTAATGCCGATAGAGGGGCGTTCACTTAACCTGATGGCAGGATCCAACGCCCGTGTATCAATTTGGCTCTCATTGACCACGGGTAATATGAAGCCTATATCAGCCTGCCAGTCCGCAGGATGATTGGCCTTATACAGACGCTCCTGGGAGTATTTTTTTATACCAGTTAATTGAGTAATAGTTTCTTGCATAGCGTTTTCATTCTTCATATCAGCAGGCACGACTGAAATAAAAGTACGCAGCATGGGTTGGGCATACACTCGTTTTTGATCTTTGCTCACAACAGAACCGTACATCCCATTTTTTTCTTCGAGAGTTATTGCTGCAATATCATCAAAACGTGAAAATAGATACTCATTACTCCAGTCGATATGCCATACGTTTTGTTCGCGTATGAGCGATAGAGGAGCGGAGTGAGTTACTGAACCAATGGGCGTATGGTAGGTAATAGTAACCGTAGATGAGGCTTCCGATTGCCAAGGAAATGCATACGTGGGCTGTATGGCCACTGTTTTATCTAGTAATGCCAGTTTGCGTTCAAATGCTTTTGCTGTCAACCAGAACTGTTTTTGCGACATGACCTTTTTATCAGCATCAGTCAGTGAAGGGTACATATCCTGGTAGGCACCGTTTTGCCATGGCTCTACGATGTTGCGCGTAAATCGGTGGGGAGTCGGGAATAAATACAGCAGAGTTTGGATGCTGATGATGCCCAGCACGATACCGGTTACCGCATAATGATAGTTACGTTTAACACTATGGAAGGTGGTCAGAATTGCAAGAAATGGCATGACAAGCAATAAGTATCGAGCAAAAAAAGGAACAAGCGCTGTCGCTAGTATAAGCCCCAGTGTTAAGAATGTCACATAGCGCATGAGCACAGTAAGGCTTTTCCACAAAATACACGAGATGCCTAAGAATAATAGCATCAAAGGCCATAATAGAGTCCACTCATCAATGGATGACCATAGCTGTCCGCCGCTCCATGAGCGATTGAGTCCCATAAGGAGGGCGGTCAATGGGGCGGGGTAAAATGGTTGTGCTTGCGATGACAAGTAGAAGTGAAGAGTCCACTTTTCCGCCTTAAGAAAACTCATAAAAGAATTTCCTTGCATAAAATAGGGAGCGAAAGTTGCAATGTATGATAATCCCGCTGTACCTGCAATACCAAGCAATACTGATAGAGGTTTTTTTGACTGCCACAGTAGATATACATCGGCAATGATAATAGGTACCACAAAAAAACCGATCTTTATTGCCATAAAAGCGCCCAGGCCAACCCCAGCAAGAAGAAAGGCAAGAATACCGGTGCGGGTATTGGTTGCTCGTATAAGCAGCAACATACCTATGATGTGCATGAGAAGAGCTACCAGATGAGGCAGATCAAGCATGGATACGCTCATTTGGTGCAAGACCAGAGGGTTGAGCAGAAAAATAAGAAAGGCGAAACTACGCATATATTGTTCTTTGAACAATAACGAAAGGACAATCCAGGTTAGTGTGGTTGCTACAAAAAATAATATGAGAGACATGATGCGCGCGTTCTGCCACCATACAATACCCCATCCGTATAGATATTTGCCAAGCGGTGGAACCTCTGGGTTAATTGAAAAATATTTGCCAGTTGTTACTAACTCATGTCCGGCAATTTGATACAGTAGTTCATCACCGATACTGCGGATACTGCGCGCGATGGTCCATTGTGAATGGTCGTACAGGTCTTGCGTATACGACGTGTCATAAGGTGTTAAGAAAGCGGAACGATACGACCATAGAGCCACTAGTATTGTTGCAATACTAAATAACACAGCAATAATAGCTGCGGTGTTTTTAGTCATGATTGAGCAGGTAGTTTATGAAGACGTGCAGTTTAGTGTTAAGCGGTGCATAGGCAAGGGCATAGCGTAATCGGTTTCTTTTTTGGTAGCGTTGTTGAAACACAGAGCCTGCTCCCTGCGTGGATTGGGAGTTTTTATGCCATATCACCAATGACGGATCATAGAGGAGTGGCACTTGGGCGCGTTTCGCACGTTCACAAAAATCGGCATCTTCATAGTACAAAAAATATGACTCATCAAAATACCCCGTTTTTCGTATGACTGATTCATCAAAGGCCATGAGGCAACCGGTGATAAATTGGGTAGGTGTCAGCGTGTCATACTGACCAACATCAACTTCATCAACGCCTACATGAAGGGTATACGCATTCTGCCAATCGGTGATACCGCCAGCATACCAGAGTACCTTACCCAAATCCTTTTCTTGGTACCGGTCCTTATGATATTCATACCCTGGCGCGTAATAAATTTTGCCCCCCATGAGCGAAGAAGAATTTTTTTTAATGGATGCTTTGGTGTTGGCAACAAATTTTGAGTCAAAGGTAATATCACTGTTTACCACACAAAAAAAATGATACCCATGTTGTATGCCATACTGGATGCCTTTATTCAGACAGTACGCATACCCTTTATTATCTAAATGGTGATAACGGGCGTAGGTCGGCATGGCAACATTTTGTGGTTCTTCGGTGGTGTCTCCGACAAACACGGAGAATGCGGAATCGGTTTGAGAGTCAAGTGATGAGAAAAAATCTTTAAGAATGCTATAATTCCGATAAGTACATGTTATGATTAGCAAGTCATCATGAGGCATATCATTCATTATAGCACGAGGTTATGGCGCAGTATGCGACCTGAACACATTGCATACGCGCTATCTTTTATTGCGTTTATGGTGAACGCACTCTATGTTTCATATCCTGATGAATTTGTAAATCTTTTGGGAGGTCAATCAATACTACATGGAGGGATTCCCTATAAAGATTTTTTTGACCACCACATGCCGTTCGCCTGGTATTCGAGTGCAGTACTACTACTGTTTTCTTTCGGATCGTATGTCTTATTTCGTCTTTGGTGGGCGGGCGCGGCTTGGGCCACGCTGTGGCTGGTGGGTCGTTTTATCAAAAACCGCAGTAAGGAATTGCATGGGTATTATCTGTGGTTTGTTGTCGTGTATCCGTTGGTAGCTATGTACTACTGGCTGCACCTCTTTTTGGCAGACAGCTTGGGATTCTTATTCATATCGGTATTGTTGTGGCTTTTTCTGGCGCAAACCTTTGCGGCACAACGCACTTCTATGAAGACGTTGTATGTGTTTTCTTTCCTCATATTCCTGTTGCTGTTTTCTTCCATGACCTACATTTTGCTGGCGGGCATGTTTTATGTATGGCTGCTGTATCTGCTATACCGGGAGCAAGCAAAACCCATGCACTATCTACGCCTGTGTGCTGTTTGTGCAGCGCCGTATGTGATCTATGCGCTGTATCTGTTGGTTAGTAATTCTTGGCATGAGTTTTATATTGCAAATGTGGTTTACAACACGAAGCTGTATATTTCTATCCCCAACTACACAAAGGGAAACTTCTTCAACCCGGTTAAATTTGCGCTGACAGTTATATACAACTTTCATCAGGAGTATTTGCCGCTGCTGTCTATGATTAAGCACATCGATCTGTATACCCCCATGGGACCGCTCTTTGCATTTGCGAGTTTTCTGCTGGTGGCATTTGCTTTTTACAAAAACCCATTACTGGGCATACTGCTGTTTTTACTACTATCGTTTTCCGCTCCCCGCAGTACCATTAGTGATTTGGGAGAAACCAAGTATCAGGCCGGAGGGTTTATTGCAATCGGATTGGTTTCTGCTTTTTTTGTTTTGTGGGCGCGTAAGCAGCTTGAGATACGGGACGAACTCGTCGCCATTTTAACGAAAGTGTTTTTAGTGGTGTTACTGCTTGAAACCATATTCTTCAGCTTGGTTATGGCCAAGTATACGTATGAGCGGTGGTATTTACGCTACACGCAAGCAATGCCCGGCATCAATGACAAGTCGCCGACAGCAGATGTGATCGATGGTGTGTTGCGAGACAGGAATGCCTCTTACTGGGTAGGTCCGTATGAGCCTCATCATCAGTTTTTCGTAACTGAAGCGCGATTGCCCGGTCGATATGTTTCGCTTCTACCCCAATTTAGGGAAGATACCTACTTCAGTAATGGATTTATTGAACAATTTGAAACAGCCAAACCTGAGGTGATTATATTTAAACATTTGGCGTCAATTTTTAATACGCCATCAGAGGTATTTGGTGCATTCTTTCTTGAATGGATGGATGGTAACTATGTGCGCATGCGCGATATTCCCGGAATTAAACTTGAACGCTCACCGGAGTCATTTGAAATGATGAATGATGTGTATCTCCGTGAGGATATTCAGGATGAGCTGTTACAGAGGTTTATTCAAGAGGGCTATGTCAGTATCAGCCAGTAGTAAGCATTCCTACAGCGTTATCTTACCGGTATTTAACGAAGAGGAAACTATTCCGGTACTGTATAAACGACTCCATGCGGTTTTTAAGGATTTTACCGAGTCATATGAATTGTTGTTTATTAACGATGGCTCAAGCGATGGGTCGGCACGGCTATTAAGTGAACTGCATAAAAAAGACAAACGGGTTAAGCTCATCAATTTTTCAAGAAACTTTGGCCACCAAATGGCAGTGACCGCCGGCTTACAGTACGCATCCGGATCAATCATGATTATACTGGACGCCGATTTGCAGGACCCTCCTGAAGTATTGCCGCAGTTTATTGCTAAAATTAAAGAAGGGTATGACGTGGTATATGCCATACGGACCAAACGGAAAGAATCATGGGTAAAACGGCTTGCCTATTATGCATTTTATCGCCTACTGGCACGGGTGTCTAGCATTGATATTCCTCTGGAT
>JANLHK010000102.1 GCA_024653645.1 Candidatus Roizmanbacteria bacterium
CTGCGTCCATTAGCCAATTTTGATGGATTGCACTATATGCTTATTGCCCGCATGGGGTACAGTCAATACGAACAAGCATTTTTTCCCCTGTTTCCGAGCATGATTCATCTTGTTGGAAATCTTTTACAACGAAACTACCTGCTTGCCGGAATCCTTATTACCAATATCTCCTTCATACTCGGTATACTGCTCCTTTATGCAACGAGTCAGCACCTCTTGGAAAAGGGCAACCGGGCATGGTTTATAGCGCTGTACCTGTTATTTCCTACCGCCTTTTTCTTTAATGCTCTTTATACTGAGTCAGTATTTCTCGTATTCGTCGCCCTTGCCCTCCTATTGCTGATTAAGCAACACAACGGGGTGGTGGTGGCACTTTTGGGTGCATCGCTTACCCGTCTGACGGGGGTGTTTCTGTTTTTTCCCGCGGTGTTGTTGGCTCTGCAGCATACACAAAAACGCTGGCTGGATATCATCACTATAAGCGCTCCGCTTATAGGGTTATTTTCCTATATGGCTTACTTGTGGCATACAACGGGCGATCCGCTGTATTTTTTTACCGCTCAACCTGCCTTTGGAGCAAACCGAAGTACCAATCTTATCCTACTACCTCAGGTGTACTATCGATACCTGCGCATTCTTACCACCGCTGATCTGTCAGTTGCCTATGTGGTTGCTGTGGTTGAAGTGACACTCTTTAGTATTATGTTTTTAGCAGCGTGCCTCGAGGGGTGGTATCTGCTACAACAGAACCGTTACCGAACGATGCCGCTCCATACCGGCATACTACTGTTTTCTCTGGCGACGCTCATCTTACCAACACTGACCGGTACGTTTTCTTCCGTACCTCGATACAGCCTGCTTTCAATCTCATCATTTTTGTATCTTGCACGCATGCAATCAACCAGCGCAAAAACTGCGCTCTGTGTTATATTTGCCCTGGCACAAGTAGCACTTGCCACTATGTTTATTCAGGGATATTTTGTAAGCTAAGACACTATCAATATGGCAAAACCGCTTATTTTCGACATTGAGACTCAAAATTCATTTAGAGACGTCAATAATGACGTACGGAAACTAAAGGTGTCGGTCGTTGCTGCCTATGATTTTGCCACTGAGCAGGCGCGCGCCTTCACTGAATCCCAGTTGCCTGAGTTATTTAAACTATTTGAAAAAGCATCAGTCATTATCGGATACAACTCGAATAGCTTTGATCTAGCGGTGCTCAATGAATATTATGTGGGTGATGTGTATCGCCTTCCTCACTTTGACCTATTGGAGGACATTAAAGAAAAATTGGGGAAACGTTTGCCGCTTGATGATTTGGTGCAGGCAACCTTAAACCAGGGAAAAACAGGACATGGGCTGCATGCTATCGAACTATATAAGCAAGGAAAAATGGATGAGTTGATTGCCTATTGCAAAGATGATGTTCGTCTTACCCGTGACCTGTTTATGCATGGGGTTGAACGGGGATATATATATTACCCCGACATTCCCAAAAAGAAGGTATTACCGGTTGAAAACTGGAAAGATCAATTCACTATGCAACGCGTCCAGGGGCATAACTTAACCCTGGGTTTTTGAAGCCAAATCCCATACCACTTCTGGAATCGCCTGTAACAACTCAGTCGTAGTGTAATAGGGACCCACGCGCTGATACAAAATATCCGCTGCCTGCTTAATAACGTATGAGCCCGCCGCACATGAGAGTAGGGTTGGGTTGCGGATATAGAATGCAGCTACCAAAGCGGCTAATAAATCTCCCGTTCCTCCTTTGGTAAGCCCTTCATTTCCTCCCTCACTTTTCCAAATCTCTGACAAAGCACTGCTTTTAATATAATCCGTTCCACCGTCTTTAATGAGCCATGTGCCTGGTGGAACTTCCTTGAGTTCGTCCGGAAAACCCAGGGGAAATAAACGATCCAGCTCGCCTTTATGAGGAGTGTAGATCATATTTGCCGAGCAATTGTTCAACTCCAGCTCCTGCAATGCGCCAGCGTCCAAAACCCATTTTTTATCAGGGTAATGCGACAAAAGGTACTGAGTCAAAGCATGAGTCAGCACCCCCTCGTCCTGTATAGCTTCTATGTCAGCAATCGACAATACACTCGGCACTACATCGGTTCTGTTTTTCCTTCTCATCAGTCCCGGCCCCATCAATATCACATCAGACTCTTGTATATACCAATCCAAATCCTGTGCTGTCACGACAATGCCGTTAAAAAAATCCTTCTTGGTATTCATGAGCAGCTCGCGGTTGGTGTGATGAGGTGAATAAAAAAATACTAAATCGGCAAAGTGGGCCAAGAGCTCTGCCGCCCATAATCCAGGGCTATGAAACAATGATGACCCCGCAATCACCAATACCTTGCCATTATCACCTTTGTGTGAGTGTTTCGTTTTCTCCCTCAGTAGATTCAAATCACAAAGGTCATCCACTGAAACCAGATGTTCATTAAAAGAAGTCATAAATGAATTATAATACTATTACCTATGATCTTATTCATGAAGAAACGTTGGAAGCGTATTGTTGTGCTGGCTCTGGTAGTAGTGGCCATAGGTGGTATCTATATTACTCGCTGGAATCCGGTTGCTTCATTAGGGAAGCCAAAAGAAACCACCACCACCGTCACGCAGCGGGATCTGGAACAAACCATCAGTATGTCAGGTAATGTGGACGCTGAAAAACAAACCATTCTTCGTTTTCAGGTGGCAGGACTACTTGCCTGGGTGGGGGTAACGGTAGGGGATGTGGTTGAACCGGGGCAAGTTATCGCAACGCTTGATCAGCGTGAGTTGCAAAAAAAACTTAAGAAAACATTGAATTCCTACCTCGACACGCGCTGGGATTTTGAGCAAACGCTTGACGACAATGAGAAAGCGTATACCGGGAGTAACCACACCTATATCAACGACGAAATAACACGCATCGTACAACAGTCACAATTCGGCCTAGATAGTAGTGTTATTGATGTAGAACTTGCTGATCTTAATCTACAACTCAGTCGGCTTTCTACCCCCATTGCTGGTGTGGTAACACGGGTTGATCAGCCGTACGCAGGGGTCAATATAACTCCGGCACAGGCTGAATTTGTGGTGGTTGACCCCACCACGCTCTATCTCAAAGCTGTGGTAGACCAACAGGATGTTATCTCCATGCATGTAGGTGATAGGGGAACCATCATATTGGATGCGTACCCTAATGAGTCAATTTCTGGAACCATTACGTACATTGGGTTTGCTCCTGTTGTTGGTGAAGAAAGTTCATACGAAGTGCGCATTAATCTTCCGTCACATCTCCTGGGGAAGGTTAAGATGGGGATGAGCGCTGAAGTAACGGTGGTTACTGATCGCAAACGTAACGCCCTTACCGTTCCCATTGAAGCCATACTTGAGGAAGGCAGTAATAAGAAATACGTTACGGTGCGCCTTGCTGATGGCACCAATAAAAAAAAGAGGATTCGTACCGGCCTTGAGACTTTTGAATATGTCGAAGTCATAAGCGGGCTCAAAAAGGGTGATGTAATTGTGTACTGATTATGATCGAGGTTCACAACGTCTCAAAAATTTATCGTCCATCAAAACAAGTAGAGGTGGTGGCGCTTCACAACATAACACTTACCATAAAAAAGGGTGAGTTTGTTGCTATTTTAGGAAGCTCAGGATCAGGCAAATCTACTCTGCTCTATGTTATTGGTCTATTAGAACGGCCCACGAGTGGAACCGTCCGTATTGAAAACAAAGATACGGCGAACCTTGATGATGAGCATATTTCGCGCATCAGGGGCGAGATGGTCGGTTTTGTGTTCCAGCAATTCAATCTTATCCCCAAACTGACTGTGCTGGAAAATGTACTGCTCCCGAGCCGCTATACGCCAAAGCCACAAGTCCAGGATAGGGCAGTGGCCCTGCTTGAAACGTTCGGTATTGGCTCCAAGGTAGATGCCTTCCCCAACCAGCTTTCGGGTGGACAGCAACAACGGGTTGCCATAGCGCGGGCTCTTATGAACAATCCCAATATCATTATTGCCGATGAGCCCACCGGAAATCTTGATTCAAAAACCGGAAAACAAATTATTGAACTGCTGCAAGAAATCCATAAAAAAGAGGGTAAAACCATCATCATCGTTACTCATGACGCGTCCATTGCTGCCTACGCAAAGCGCATTATCCATATTCAGGATGGAGAACTACAATGAAGCGATTTTGGTTTTATGTACGCGAGGGCATTGAGGATTTAAAAAAAAATAAAGGCCGCTCATTTCTTACCTCATTGGGTATTATTATCGGCGTATATAGCGTCGTATTGTTGCTAGCTTTAGGTGAGGGAATTAAGGTGTATATTCAGGATACCTTTGAGTCACTGGGTAGCAACATCATCTATGTGCTGCCGTTTAAAATTGAGAATGGACCCTCAGGTGCTTCTTCATTTAATGTAAAGCAGTTTCAGGCACGGGACTATCTCATACTGCGAACCCAGATAAAAGACAGTTTGGTTGTGCCCCTGATTGACGCTAATGTACAGGCGGTATCAGGATCAGAAACCGTGAGCACTCAGATTGTCGGCGGAACACGCGATATGTTTTTTTTACTCAACCTCACGCTTGAAAAAGGACGATATTTTTCAGAAAGCGAATCAGTCAGCAGCAGGAAGGTGGTGGTTATTGGCCCAGACGTTGCAGAAAAACTATTTGGGAAACGCAATCCCATTGGGGAGCGAGTTACTATCGATGATCTTCCATTTACCATTCTGGGTGTTTTGGAACCAAAAGGTGGTGGTGGTTTGGGTGGACCCAGTCTTGATCTACAAATATACGCTCCATATAAAACCGTACAGCAAATCAATGGCAACAAATTTATTAGTGCGTTCTATGTGCAACCCTCCAGTGATACGAGCATTACCGCGGTGGTATCACGCATAGAAACGATTATGTCCCGTGATCGCAATAGTGATGAGTTGGGGGTGTCAACTCAGGAAGAGCTGATTGGAACCATATCGAGTATTTTTGCGGTCATCAATACCGTGCTTATCGGCATTGCAGCCATATCGCTGTTAGTAGGTGGTATTGGTATCACCAACATTATGTATGTTACCGTTACTGAGCGTACCCGTGAGATAGGCATACGGCGGGCCATTGGGGCGCAAAAACATGATATTATGCTTCAGTTTTTAGCCCTCTCGCTGCTGCTGACCGGTGTGGGTGGGGGAATCGGATTATTGTTGGCTTATCTCTCAACGCTGGCTATTCGGATCGTGTTTCCAGCAACCATTACCCCCATTGCTCCTATTATCGCATTCGGGGTTTCGTTTGCCATCGGTCTTGTCTTTGGAGTATTGCCGGCACGAAAGGCCGCTAATCTTTCTCCTCTTGAGGCTATTCGCAGCGAATAATAATTACTCGCTCTTTTCCTTTTTCTCTTCAGGTGCTCCCTTTTTCTCACCG
>JANLHK010000105.1 GCA_024653645.1 Candidatus Roizmanbacteria bacterium
GCGGTTTTTATTTTATTGATAAGCGCCAGATATTCCTCACGGGTATACCACCGGTTCATGCGCTTCAGTACTGCGTTATCGCCTGACTGCATGGGCAAATGAATAGTTCGGGTAATGTTTTTGTTTTGGGCAATAACAGTAATAAGATCATCAGAAAAATCCCATGGGTTTGATGAAATAAAATCAACTTTAGTAAAGCCCATCTGGGCAACTTTTTGCAGTAAATAGGGAAATAAGGTGGGAAGACGCTGACGGCCCAAGTGCTTCACATAGGTGGGCACCATACCCTGCCACTCTGTAATTTTTTTGTGAGAGTCTTTAAAATAGGTTTTACTTAAGTCACGCATAACCTGGATATTCTCTTTACCCAAAATAAGATCCGCTCCATAGGAATTGACGTTTTGTCCCAGGAGCATAACTGAAGTATAGCCGCGCGTTTTAAGGTCACGGCATTCTGTCAGAATATCCTCTAAGGGGCGGCTAATTTCGCGCCCTCGGGTAAACGGAACCACACAAAAGGTACAAAAATTATTGCAACCATTTGAGATAGGAACGAGACCCATCTGTTCATGTTCCCTGCGTACGGGTTCATAATTAAACCCCACCTCTTCAATGGGCATAAATTCATCAACACCGGGTAAAATGGAACGAAGACGGGCAAGGTATTTACCCGAAGCGTCACGAAATGCCACACCAACCATACAGCCGGTCACAATAATTTTCACAGCCCTCCCGTGTTGTGCCGCATCGGTTTTGAGTTGTGTAAGGTTATTGATAAGGCCGTAGGCTTTATTCTCGGCCTTTTCGCGCACCATACAGGTGTTTACAATAATGTAGTTGGCATCCTTATAGCCACGGGCGGGTTTCATGCCACGGGCTGCAAATGCCGCACTCAGGCGCTGCGAATCAGCTTCGTTTTGTTGACATCCAAACGTTTTAATGTAGTACTTCTGAATAATAGTCATGTCATCGCATTTCTGTAATACAAAATACAGAGAATGGGGTTCGACCGTTAGTACGACTTGGCTTAATTCCTTGCGGAATGTGCACCTGTCGCCTATCAACCTCGTCAATCTCCGAGGGGTCTAAGGATTCCTTATCTTGGAGTATGCTTCGCACTTGAGATGCTTTCAGTGCTTATCACGTAGCAATCTAGCTACCCAACGTTGCCCCTGATCAGGAACAGCTGGTACACCAGGGATTGCTCCTTCCCGGTCCTCTCGTACTAAGGAAGGTCCTCCTCAAGAATCCAAACGCTTGCACCGGATAGAGACCGACAATTGTGTTAATCCAGCTCCCGCTGAATTCGTAGTCATTTCTGCTACGATCTACACATCGCTGTATAGTTCGGACTATATCTTTCCCAACTGTTTCATGCTGGGATTTGGCATATAGTCTCTGAGGTGTCGTAAAGAAGAATCTTCACGATTACCTGCTGATTGTCCGCACGTGATGAATTGTCACCAAGCTGAACTTGGTATCACACGATGCTCGGAGTTTCCAGCATTTAGCCAAATTTATATTCTAATTGCTCTTAGAATTCTTTCAATTTTTTCGATGTATACATGAAGAGCCCGACGTCGTAGAAAGAATGACAGCTCGTTAATGATATCGTCAATACCATAGGTCTACTGTCTCACGACGTTCTGAACCCAGCTCGCGTATCACTTTAATGGGCGAACAGCCCAACCCTTGGAACCTGCTCCAGCTCCAGGATGTGATGAGCCGACATCGAGGTGCCGAACCGCGCCGTCGCTATGGACGCTTGGGCGCGACTAGCCTGTTATCCCCAGAGTAGCTTTTATCCGTTAAGCCCGTTCCGCTAATCACAGCGGAATCGAGGATCACTAAGACCTGCTTTCGCATCTGCTCGACTCGTAGGTCTCGCAGTTAAGCATCCATGTGCCTTTACACTTACATTCCGGTTTCTGTACGGAATAAGGATACCTTTGTACGCCTCCGTTACGCTTTTGGAGGTTGCCGCCCCAGCAAAACTACCCACCAAACACTGTTCCCCAACATAATTGGAGTTAGAGTTGAACAATTCGAAGAGAGGTGTTCCATTGACGTCCGAAGACTCCCTCCTACACTCGACAGTCGAATAGTTCTCATCAATGTTAAGCTATAGTAAAGCTTCTGGGGTCTTTTTGTCCTGGTGCAAGTAGGCCGCATCTTCACAGCCATTTCAATTTCGCCGGATAGCAGTTTAAGACAGTTATCAACTCGTGAAACCTTTCATGCGGGCCGGAACTTACCCGGCAAGGGATTACGCTACCTTAGAACGGTCAGAGTTACCGCTGACGTTTACCGGAGCTTATATCAGCCACTTTCTTGATCTTGCGACCAAGGTCATAGCCAATACTTGACTTACCGATACTGGTCAGGTCTCAGCTCCTATACTTCCCCTTTCGGGTTTGCAGGAACCTGTGTTTTTGATAAACAGCCGGTTGATATACATTAACTGCGACCCCGCATAAGCGGGGTAAGGCATCTCCCGAAGTTACGCCTAGCTTTTTTGCCTAGTTCCTTAAACTGCTGTAGTCCGCACGCCTTCCGAGTCTACTCGGTACCCACCTGTGTCGGTTTTCGGTACGAATCATATGGAATACACCTTTCTTCTTTTTCTTGCAAGCATTCACCCTGTACTTTCTCCTCCCCGAGGGGAAAAGATTGGCCCCGTGAGGGGACACAGCATGATCATTAGCCATGCTACAGAACTACAACTCGGTCAGAAAGAAAGAACTTCCATACGAGGGCCGGAATATTAACCGGCTGTACATCGAGCTACCCTCAACCTAGTTGAGGTTTGCCTTAGATTCGCCTAACCCTACGTCGACGAACGTTGCGTAGGAAACCTTGGGTTTTCGGCGCTCCAGATTCTCACTGGAATTGTCACGCTACTCATGCTAGCATTCTCACTCCTGACCGCTCCAATGAACCTCACAGTTCACCTTCACCGCTGTCAGGACGCTCCTCTACTACTTATACATAATCGAAATCATGTATAAATTTTCATCTTCGGTAGAAATCTTAGCCTCGTTCATCTTAGGCGCAAAGATTCTTCTTCGGTGAGCTGTTACGCACTCTTTAAAGGATGGCTGCTTCTGAGCCAACCTCCCGACTGTCTTAGAATCCTTACTTCCTTTTACACTTAGATTTCATTTAGAGACCTTAGACGGAAATCTGGGGTCTTTCCCTTTCGCCCAGGCTCGCTTATCCGAGTCGGACTGACTGCCGTATAATACACACCAGTATTCGGAGTTTGATTGATGAAGAGAACCCGAAGGTCCCCACCATCATTCAGTAGCTCTACCCCTGATGCTTAACGTACGACGCTATGCCAAAACATATTTCGAGGAGAACCAGCTATCTCTGGGTTCGATAGGCATATTACCCCTAACCACAGATCATCCCATACCTTTTCACCGGTAACGGGTTCGGGCCTCCATCCGACTTTCGTCGAAACTTCACCCTGTCCATGGTTAGCTCACCCAGTTTCGGGTCTTCTGCCTGCTACTTAGACGCCTTTTAAGACTCGCTTTCGCTCCGCCTCCTCCCGTTTGAGCGGGATTAAGCTTGCAGCAAACAAAAACTCACTAGCTCATTCTTCAATAGGCACGCCATCATCCCAATAAAGGGACTCTGACTGTTTGTTAGCAAATGGTTTCAGGTACTATTTCACTCCCCTTCCGGGGTACTTTTCACCGTTCCCTCACGGTACTTGTTCGCTATCGGTCACTACATGTATTTAGTCTTAGCCCGTGACCGGGCCATATTCCCACAACGTTGCCGTGCATCGTGGTACTCTGGAAATCTGCTTATCACAAATCCTTTTCACATACGGGACGTTCGCCCTCTTTGGTTGTGCATTCCGGCACATTCTGTTAAACATTTGTGTATAGTTGTGCAGCTCCTAAACCCTCCAGTCTTGCGACTGAAGTTTGGACTCCTCCGCGTTCGCTCGCCGCTACTAACGGAATACCTTACGGTATCTTTTCCTCCGGGTACTTAGATGTTTCAGTTCTCCGGGTTCCCATAAATGCAGCCAAAGGCTGCATAAATATCCAGCTTACGCTGGATGGGTTTCCCCATTCGGACATGGTCGACTCGTAATGACTGCATTGTGTCTGGTCGGCCATTTCGCAACATAGCATGCGTCCTTCATCGGCATGTAATACCAGGGCATCCACCATTTGCTTGAGTTATCCCCAAACTCTGTATTCTATATACAGAATTGGTCTTTTTTTGCGTGACATGACTTTCAAATAAATTAGATGCGACTACATTAAATAATCGTTTGTTTTTTGATGTCGTTTGCTTGTTAAAGAACAGCCAAACCCTACCATGGGTTAAAGGGTAGTAGCGAGCAAGTACTACCTGCTACCACCCTCCAACCGATGAGGGTATGTGGACCTGAGGGGATTTGAACCCCTGGCCTCTCGGATGCAAACCGAGCGCTCTAGCCGCTGAGCTACAGGCCCAAAAAGTCCTGCTTTGCTGGATCTTCGCTTCGCTCGACCCGCTTTGCTCTCCGTTTCGAAAAATCTATCTGGGGTGTTTAGGAGAAAGCAGAATAGGCTTCTCCATCCTTCCCGAATCCCTTTATTAGGGAAAGTTATTATACGCAGTCGTCCCTCACTCTGTCAACATGGTATTTACCAGAAAATAAGGGAGAACAATGCCGCCATCACAAACCCCAACATATATGAGTCGAAATACCAACCAATTCCGGCCCCAATAACAAAGGCGCTGATTAATAGATATTGTTCAAATGACTTATGGATACCCAAGCCAAAACGGATAATCATAATATACACGGCAGATATAAAGATGTAGCCATAAAGGCCCATCATCGAATGGGAAAAGACATCAAGGCCACTGGTCATGGCAATAGGGCACGAAACTCACTCGTAAAACGATGTATTGAAAAAAAGCTACTGCGCTCTTTTGCAGCATCGCCCATCTTTTTTCGTAATGATGGGTCACGAGCAAAACGAGCAATGGCAGCGGCTATGCTATCGGGATCATTGTGATTGACAAAGACCGCCGCATCACCGGCAATTTCGTGAAACACCGGAATATCGGACAGTATCGACGGAGTGCCAACAGAACCTGCCTCTATATAGGAGAGGCCGAATCCTTCATCGCGAGACACGAGCACATTAGCCAAGGCGTGTTCATACAGCCACCGTACCTGCGCGTCGGGCACAAATCCGGTTTTGATAAACCGTGATGCGTCCTGTGTTAGCGCACTGAACGTTCTAAAGTCCTCCTGCCAGGGGTCGGTGGGATGTGGTGGTTTCGCTATGGCTTTCCCGACCAGCACCATCGGTATTCCCGCTTTCAGTACCGCACGTGCCATAACCACGATATTCTTGTTCCAGGTAATATCACCTATATATAAGAGGTATGGTGAGGGCAAGGCGCGTGAAAGTTTTTGACTGGCTCCCAGCGGTGCAACACCGGGATATATGACCGTTATAGGACAGGCCGGATTAAAAAAACGTACAATAGCGCGCCTTGAAGTCTGAGTATGGGTCACGAGCCCATCATATAACCCAAGAATGTAGTTGCGATGGAGCAACACATTCAGATGGCCACGCATACCAATAGGAAAATGATGAGGGTATGTAATGGGTATCGTGTCATGAAGAACCCCGATTTGACGCGTCGCATGACGCATCCATAGGGTAGGCCACAAAATGGGGTTAACAAAGGGATTAATCAGCGTTGACCGTTCAGTAGTGTGTCCTTCCAGCGCTTGTGTAAGAAGCTGAGTATACCGACCGACGCCCCGTACAATACTCTGATCACTAATCTCAAGAATTGATACATTGACCGGCATATACCTATTGTAACAAAGCGATATATTTTATTTTTGATCAACTTATATACTCAATACAAAAATGCTGAAGGTAAAACTATATAGGTCTATCTCTTTTTGTTCACTGAATATCTGACCATTTCAGGTATTAAGAATAGTGTATAATCCCGATATGAATATTTTCTCAATGATTTTCGTGGCTCCCGTGGTAAATGCGCTTCTGGTTTTCTACAAAGCATTTGAGTATCTGCATATTCCCAGCGCATTAGGCTTAGCGATCATTGCCATAACGGTTGTCCTGCGGCTTGCCATTAACCCTCTTATGCATAAGCAGCTGTTGCATGCAAAAAAGATGCAGGAAATACAGCCGCACATTACCAAACTGCAAAAGAAACATAAGGGTAATGCACAAAAGCTACAGGCTGCGCAGATGGAGCTGTTTAAAAAGCACAATTTGAATCCGGCATTCGGGTGTGTCGTACTTTTGGTGCAGCTTCCCGTATTCTATGGGCTATACATGGCACTACAAACCATTGTGGTAGCCGGTGGAGTCCAGCATGCCTACAAGACGATTAATGCACTGGTGTATCTTCCCTGGCTAAAAGTAACATCACTTGACACCAGTTTTTTTGGATTGCGTCTTGAAGTGCATCCCAATGAGTGGAGTACCGTCGGCTGGTGGTATCTGCTCATTCCGGTCATCACCGCAGCCTTGCAATTTTACCAATCATACCTTTCAACGAAAGTAACCCCCATGGGCAAAGCGGCATCAGTAGAAAAAAACAAGACAACCGGTAAAGATGGTGAGGTAAAAAAAGATAATGGAAGCGATATGCAGGCTGCCATGCAAAAACAGATGCTGTACCTATTTCCTGCCATGATCGCTTTTGCTTCGTATAGTCTTCCCATGGGCCTTGCCTTATACTGGAATATCTTCACCCTTTTTGGTATTTGGCAATACCGCGCCATAGCCTCGCAGACATAAAGACTGTGCTATCATAATTACATGAGATTGAAACAGAATCATATTATTCTTTTAGTGCTCCTTTCTCCGCTTTTGCTGATGGCCTTTTTGGGTGATTTGGTCATCTATTTTTTTACCAGCGATAAGGGGTGTGTACAGTGTGGTATTGATGATATTGTAAAAGAGGGAGTGTTTGTACGATCTATTACTACATTTATTGGAATCCATGGCAGCCGGTGAGCATACTCCAGAAATCCATACGGTGCCACCGTCGCCTGAGCAGTCGAATATATTAAGACTGCTGAAGGATAAGGTTAAGCAGTTGGTTGATCGAGTTAAGGCTAAGTTTACCCAGCCTACCTCACAGGAGGATGCGGAAAAATTACTTGAAGCAAAGCCGGTCCAGTTGCCGACGCCTGAGGAAACCAAGACGAAACAAAAAGAGCTACGGGATAGCTTGAAGCAGCTCAATAATTCACTGGATGAGGGCAATAAACAGCAGTTGGTTGAGGACGTCAAACAGGTTGCGCATGATTTGGTTGCCATTGCACAAGAAAAGGACGCAGAGACCAAAGTAAAAGACTATGCAGAAGTTGTTAATGCCGCAGCGGGAAAAATAACCGAAACATCGGCTATTCCCTTCGCGCGGTATCTGACGCAGGCCGCTGGTGACAACGCGCTCGCCATTCGTACCGAAGATGATATTTTGCAGCACTTGCGCCGGATAAAGCATATCTTTTTGGAAGAAGCAGAGCTGCAGTCAAACGACCTCAATGTGGCATCGACACTGATGGAGGGTATTTTAAAAAAGAACGGCGATCTTATGCACGCGCCTACTTTAAGTCAAGCGGGAGAGATTGTAGGCCGTTTGATGGAAAAAGGTGCCCAAAGCATGGATGCTTATAATCAACTGCAAGAACTCGCTCACCGGGTTACATCGGAACAACGCCGGCCAAACAATGGAGAAAGCGGGAGACATGCCCCCAATGAAAGCCCTTCAATTAATACGTTTGTGGGATCGTATAAGGATCTTGAAAGAGAGATTCTGGAAAGTGACTTCGTAGGTGAACCAAATGAACAAGAACGCAATCGCCGTAAACTGCTCTATAACCTTCTCGAGATCAACATCAACCATGAAACTGAGAAAATGCGCGAGATCTTTAAAGGTAAAACAGACTATGCCGAGGCGCTTGAGGATTGGCAGCATCACTTTAAAGAACATTACCTACATGGACTTGATCATTCATCGGTACCCATTCCGCCGGGAGTACGGGAAAAGGCTGAAAAATATGCCGATGAATTTGTCAATTTTATGAAGGTGCGTATTAATCGTCTTAAAAACTATTATCAGGGCATGGGAGATCGGGATACGTATACGGGTCTTTCATATCAACCACCTACTGATCTTTCTCGCTTTTTTGAACAAGGTGCATTTGATGACGCCTATATTGCGCTCGCATTTATTGATGCAGAAGGCGTTGATAACAAGAACAATCTTGATGTAAAGGATATCTTTATGCGTTTTAAACTCAAAGCCGCACTTGAACATGAGCATCATGGTCCGGGCAGCCACGACATGGATCGCGATGTCTTTGATCCCAACCAAAACACCCTTGATATTAATTATGAACAAATAGAACACTCATTACTCAATACCTTTAAAGCTCCCTATTTACGAGCTTATCGGTATCAGCTTGAGGGGAATCGTGGCGACGAGGAATTTCAGTATATTTTGCGCAAAGTTGAGAACCTTATCGGTGGACGCAAATTCTCTGAATCTCCGGAAACGTTTACTTTTTTGGGAGGGTCGGCTGACGTTAATCGCGATAAGTCCCGGGCGCTTAAGCTGCGAGTAAAATCAAAATTGTTTACCGAATCACCGGTTTCCCCAGGTTTACATGGAAAAGCTTTTTTGGAAACCCAGAAGTATACGGTATCGCTTAAGCACCGTTCATTAGGTG
>JANLHK010000106.1 GCA_024653645.1 Candidatus Roizmanbacteria bacterium
CAGTCTGATGCCGAGATGCGGGTATTGGGTACCGCATAGATCGTCATGAATGACAACGTCCAGAATAGGGCGATAATACACAGCACCCGTCCCCATATCTGCAGTTTGGTAATGGCATAGCCGGCATACAAGGCAAACACCGGATAGAGAGGAAGCATATAGCGCATGAATTTAACCGCAGAGCGGCCAATCAGTCAAAAATAGAGAAAAGCGCTACCGAGTATCAGCAGGTGCAGTATTCGGTGATGGTCTTTGGCGTGATGCCGTATAGTGTGAGCAATACCATAGAAAGCAAGTAGGGCATATACCGGCCCCAAACCCCACAGTACGATGTTTTTCAGCGGATACCAGTAGGCCGTGGTACCCACATATTGGAGGGTATAGGGGAAGATGTAAGCATTGTTGTTCATGCGCAGCTGCAGGGATATATCGCTGATAAATTGTGGAAGGTGAATGAATGCGTAGGGCATAAACAGCAGACACAGTCCCACGTTAGTTAGCCCAAACAGCAACAGGAGCGTCAAGATGCTCCCCATATTCTCCCAGTGCTTGTAGATTATGACGATTCCGGCGATGGGAACAAACAGGATGCCAGTAAATTTAGTGGTAATGGCTGCTGCGCATATAATCGCAATACATATGATTGATGTTACGTTAGGCCTTTTTTCCTGCAGGTAGGTAATCAGCTGATGTAACAGAGCTATGAAAAAAAACGTCAGCAGGGGATCAACGACAAAAAAATGACTGTTCTGAATAGGGAAGACGGCAATGGCATAGGCTAAGCTTCCCCATAGGGCAACCTGTTGGTTTTTCCATAACCGTTGGGCTATCAGATATACCAGTATGACTGAGCCGGTATCAAAGAGCGCTGATAGTATACGTCCTACATATAACTGTCCGCCATAGGTTGCCAGATTGGTGTGAAAGAACGCGTCCGCAGCTTGGGTAATGCCCGAGAGCAGATAAACCGGCAAGGAGCCATAATTGAAAAATTGCGGATCAAGTTGCGAGAAAAAAGTAATGCGCTGTGCAACCATTACCAACATACGTTCATCAGGATGCAGATGGTATCCGCCATCCCATTCTATACCAAAGAGACGAAGAATCAGGGCTAATAAAAGAATGCATATTATCATAGAGTATAGGTATACCTTATCATGGTCTACGCTCTAAAGGTAGATTTTTGCTACCTCGTCAGGAAATTTGACAGAATTGTCATTTCAATTGCCGAATATTATTGATAGGCTTTTTCAAAAGTTTAGATATGGTTTGAAGCAGTGCATTGGCGCTATATGATACAATTTTGTCAATAATTATGAAAAAAATAAATAAGTTAGTGAGAGATAAAATACCTTCTCTGATAGAGTCTGAGGGGCGTCGAACAATTACCAGAATTTATAATGATGATGAATTTATTGATGCCGCTAAACAAAAATTAGTAGAGGAAATGAATGAATATATTGAAAGTGGAAATCTTGAAGAACTCGCTGATCTGGTAGAAGTGGCCAATGCGATTGGTGGCGATGAATTGAATAAAGCAAGGAAAGAAAAAAACGATAAGAATGGAGATTTTTCTACCCATACATGCTTAATATCTATAGATAGTGACACTTAGTAAGGTTGAAGATGGAGAATGGTCAATTAGGTAAAAGATGATATACTACTTTAGTTACTAATTAAATATTTTTTATGTTTAATCCTTTTAAAGCTATTGGAGACATGCAGCAATTTCAGCAAAAGGCGCAGGCTATGCAAAAAGCATTAGCGGCAGAAGAAGTAGTTGTTGAACGAAACGGTGTCCGCATTGTTATGAGCGGAGATCAAAAGGTAAAAGAGATTGAAGTTGACGGTGTTATGGAAAACCGCATTGCCGAGGCGTTTGCTGAAGCCATCAAAAAAACCCAAGAGATTGCAGCACGCAAACTCATGGAGATGCAGGAACAGGAGTCGTAATTTTTTTCTCAATCAAAGCAATGGCATCGCGCACATTCGGTGCGCCGGGACTGTACTTGATAAAATGCTTATCCACGCGATTATAAATCCACACAATACAAGCATTCGTATTGTGTGCTAAGTATTCAACAATATCCCACTGATCCTCGACATAATAATCCAGCTGCAACTCCCGTCCCATTCGTTTTTTAAATAGATGCGCCTGTTCATCCCGATCATTGTAATGAAT
>JANLHK010000107.1 GCA_024653645.1 Candidatus Roizmanbacteria bacterium
GCAAAGATGGCAGTTGATACCGTATTTGGTGCTATTGCCGATTCGCTGAAGCGTGGAGACAAGGTCGTTGTTACGGGATTTGGTACCTTTATGGTGCGCCGTCGTGCAGCACGAAAAGGACGTAATCCTCAGACCGGAGCAGAGATTCAAATTCCTGCAACCAGCACTCCTGGCTTTACCGCAGGGAAAAGCCTCAAGAGAATGGTTAAATAAGGGGTTGTTATAAACAAGCACTTCTTTACTGGTAAAGGGGTGCTTGTTTTTTATTGCCACAGCGGTTAAGGCATGATATACTAGGCTCCATGTCGCTTTATGCGAGAGGAGAATCCATGACTAATGGCAACGGACAACAAAAAGAAAATCGCTAACAAATCCCCCATTCGGGCTCCCCGTTCAATGGAAGAACTGCTGAAAAGCGGACCCGTTATTCCTAATATCCAAGGAGGTCAAGTAGTAGAGGCGCGCATTATTTCGATTGGCAAGCGCGATATGCTGTTTGATATCGGCTGGAAAACGAATGCTATCTTGGTGCAGTCGGAAACGAAAGAAATCGGGACTTTTAAAACGTATTTGAAAGAAAATCAAAAAATCCCCGTAAAGATTATTACTCTTGAGGCAAAAGGTGGATTTCCCGTGGTGTCCCTGCAGCAGTTTTTTGAGCAGGGCAAGTGGGATATCCTTAAGGTTAACTTTGAAAAAGAAGAACCAATAGAAGTAGAAGTACTTAATAAAGGTAAAGGAGGATTGTTTATTCAGGTCATGGGTATTCGAGGTGTTATTCCGAAAATCCAACTGACCCGAGAGTTTCTACAAGAACCAGAAAAATTAACCGGCAAGAAAATTAAAGTTAAGATTCTTGAGGTAGATCGTGAAAAGAATCGCTTGGTGGTTTCACAAAAAGCAGCAGCGCTCAATCTTACCCAATCAAAACTTCAGAAGCTATTTGATGAGATCAAAGAAAACGAAACATACACCTGTAAGGTTATCGGATTTTCTGACTTTGGTATCTTCTGTGAAGTGAATGGCATTGAGGGACTAGTGCACATCTCAGAAATCTCATGGAAGAAGGTCACTGATCCCCGACAATATGCAAAAGAAGGACAGGAAATTCAGGCAATGGTACTTAAGAAAAATGTTCAAGATTACAAACTGACGCTTTCCATTAAGCGCCTTGAGAATGATCCGTGGCAGGAAATTGAAAACAAATATCCCAATGATGTTGAATTTAAGGGTAAGGTAGTACGCAAAGAGGCGTATGGTTACTTTGTACGACTTGAGCCGGGCATTGAGGGACTTATCCACTCATCAAAAATTGGCCCCGAAACAACCCTTGAGATTGATAAAGACGTCATGGTGTATGTAGAGCGTATTGATAAGAAGAATCGAAAAATGAGCTTGGTTCCGGCTGTCAGCACGGGTAAGCCTCTTATGTATCGCTAACCACACTCACGTTGACGCGCCTCAATTTTCGCGGTAGCATAGCATAGATATGTTAGTTGCCCAAGTCGATATAAAAAAAGTATTTGCTCCTGCGGGCCTTTTTAATTCAATTGCAGACCTTGCTGGGTTTATTGTAAAGTTCATTGCTATTGCAGCGGGACTGTTTGCATTTATTACCTTTATCTATGCCGCCTATCTGTATGTAAGCTCGCAAGGAAAACCGGAGCAGCTGGATAAAGCACATAAGGCCGTTATTCAAAGCTTGATGGGGCTTATTATTATTGGCGTTGCATATTTTGTCATTCAGATGTTAGCTAATTTTTTGGGAATTCCTTTTTAACCCATGACATTAGCTGCAGCACCAACACCATTTGATTGGATAGGAACCGTGAAGCCTCCGGTTGGAGGAAGTGATTACAGTACGGGCTTAGTCCCATTTATTAATGGCGCCTTGTGGCTTGTGTTTATCTTTTTTGGACTGTATGCATTCTATATGTTCATTATGGCCGCCTATACCTTCATCAACTCAAAAGGTGATCCAAAAAACATCGAGAAGGCACAAAACATGATTACCTACAGCGTTATCGGACTGGTGTTATTGGTGTCTTCGTTTATGTTTGCCGGCATTATCGGTGTAGTTTTTTTCGGCAGCTGGGATTTTGTGCTCGATCCCACCAAAGCCATTCAATGTACTATTGCCGAGCAGAAGGTAAAAACTTTGCAAACATGTAATGGGATAGTAGACCCGGTCACACGACTTGATCGCATTAATGCTGCTCGTAAAACAGGCACTGCTCAACAATGCACCGATGAGTATAATTTTGTTAAAGATATAACCTGCCCATGAAAAAAATAATTGCACAGCGGATCGGGGAAGGATTACCAGGAGGATTTGCGAATGGGACTACTGATATAGGAGTAGCGATCGGTAAGCTCATTAGCTCATTATTTAGTTTAATTTTTATCGTTGGTGGATTGCTGGTGGCATACCAATTATTTATGGCGGCACTTAATTGGATTAATTCACATGGTGAAAAAGATAAAATTGAGAAGGCACAAAAACAAATTACGAATGCCATTATTGGCCTTGCGATTCTTTTTGCCACCATGGCACTCTACGTAACCATTGTCGGAGACATATTTGGCATTATCAAGCGGACAGAAGGTGGGTGGACAATTGTTCTTCCTCAGTTATTTAACTAAGCTTACTTAAGGCGCTTTGAATATTCTGTACCGTCACGGCATTAATTTCCTCTAAAGACTCGACGCTATTAAAAGCATTGTGGGGGGTGATAATGACGTTATCCATATCCTGCAATACGTGGCCCATAAGCATTTTTTTGGCTGAAATAAGATCAATGTGGGTACTAGTTAACAGTTCTCGTTCTTCTCGAATGGACCCTTCTTCCTCCAAGACATCCAGTCCGGCTCCACCCAACACTCCTTTTTGTAAGGCAAGGATAATAGCGGTAGTGTCGATAACCGGTCCACGGGAGGTATTAATCAATAGTGCTCCTTTTTTGCACAACATAATATTGTCGCAGTTAATAAGGTGCTGTGTTTGGGGTGTCAAAGGGGTATGAACGGTAATAATATCTGACTGCTTCAGTAGTTCCTCCAGAGGAACAAAAGTAACGCCGGGGATATTTTTTGTGCTGCGACTCGTGGCAAGAATACGCATACCAAAACCCTTGGCGATGTCTCCTACGCTGGTTCCGATGTTGCCATACCCCACAATACCAATGGTTTTTCCATACAGTTCAAACCCGGTTAAGCCCTGGCTATGAAAATTTCCTTTTTTGGTTCGCTCAATGGAAGGAATCAGTTTACGGGAGAGCGCCAGAATAAGGGCGAAGGCGTGTTCTGCTACTGCGTGTACACCATACGTAGGAACGTTATACACTTGAACACCTTGCTGTGAGCAGGCGGCGGTATCAATATGGTCAGTGCCGGTTGATCGGGTGGCGATGATTTTCAATTTTGGCAGTGAGCGCAGTAGTTCTGCCGTTACATTTGAATAGATAAAAATGGAGATTACTTCACATTCGGCAGCCTGTTGAATGGTTTCTCTGGTGAGTGGGGTATTGGTGAAAACAACATCATGTCCTACGAGCGCTTGTTCAAAATATGTTTTCTCTTCAGGCTCGCCATCAAATATAGCAATACGCATAATACGATGTATTATATACCAAATGTATGGGAGACTGCCGCTCGGGCGTTTTCCCCAACGCCTGCGCACTATACCAAACGCTCCGGCCGTTCTATGGTATGAGGGGAATCTACAACCTATTGATTTTGAACATACCCGATGGTGTGCGTTGGTTGGCTCCCGCAATCCCAGTACATATGGCAAAGAAGTTGCGTACCGGTTTGCTTTTGAGCTCGCCCAACAAGGGGTAGTTGTTGTGTCGGGCCTTGCACGTGGTATTGATGCGCAGGCCCACCAAGGAGCGCTTGATGCCCATGGCCTCACCGTTGCGGTTTTGGGAACAGCCATCGACCATATATATCCGCGCGAGCACACAGCTTTGGCACACAACATTATTGCATCGGGTGGTTTGTTGATTTCTGAGGTGTCGCCAGGATCCCGCGTAGTCGCATCATCATTTTCCCGCAGAAATCGCATCATCTCTGGCATGGTCCATACAGTGGTCATCATTGAAGGAGCGAATCATTCAGGAACCCTAACTACCGTTCGGTATGCCCTTTCACAAGGAAGGGAGATTGGTGCCGTGCCAGGGGATATTAACCGCCCCACTTCATTTGTCCCCAATATGCTGCTGCAACAGGGAGCGGCGACCATAACCAGTACGCAGGACATTCTTGAGCTTATGGCGTAGTACAATAGTACCTATGAAAAATAATAATACTATTGTTGTCATTACCGGCCAAACCGCAACGGGGAAGACAAAATTGGGACTATCTCTGGCCAAGAAAATGAACGGCGACATTGTATCAGCCGACTCCCGCCAGGCATATCGGTATCTGGATGTGATCAGCGGTAAGGATATTGAAGACAGTAATTTTGTTGAGGTACAAAAACAAGGAATCTATACCCTTGGGTACTATACCATCCAAGGAGTACGGGTATGGCTCTATGATATGTGTACACCTAAAGATTATCTATCAGCCTATGATTGGGCGGTCGCTGCCCGCAGCATTATTACCAAGATGCATAAAGAGAAACGTGTCCCCATTATCGTAGGCGGCTCGTTCCACTATATTCGCACCCTACTCTACGGATTGACTGCAACGGCAGAACCTGACAAGGAGCTACGTATGTCACTGATGCATGAGTCTGCTTCCCAATTGCAACAACGCCTGAAAGAGCTTGATGAGGCTGCGCTAAACGCGCTGAATCAATCCGACCGATGGAATCCGCGCCGGCTTATCCGTCGCATTGAAGCAGCAGCTGCAACGGGAGGCGGCGCACCATTTCCAGGTTTGATTGATGCCGGTATCTATAGGTTTATATGTATTGGCGTGTTGTATGGTGACACTGATGAGCTGCATCAACATATTGATGAACGGGTGCAGGCACGTTTGGATCAAGGCGCGCTGGACGAGGTGAACCTATTGATGCATATGGGGTACCGCCCTGAGCATTACGGCATGTTGAAAACCATAGGGTATCAACAACTCATGGCGTATAACAAAGGAGCGCTGACATTAGAAGAGGCGATTGCGCAGTGGAAAATAAAAGAGTACCAGTACGCTAAAAAGCAGAAAACATTTATTACCCACGATCCGAGTTTTGTATTGACCAGTCCTGATAAAGCAACACTTGACTGGGTAATGAACATGGTATAATAGATACACATGCCGACGATTCTCACGGAGACATACGAGCAGTCTATTAGTCGCTTTTTAGAGCGATTCAAATTGGTGCCTATTGTGGTTAGTTTTTTCTTGGTACTCTTCTCGATTTTTTTTGTTCGTGATCTCGCACAACGGAGCGTATGGGGAGCTCAGCGTCAGGCATTGCCGTTCCCTGGTATGTTGCCTAACCACCCCTTGTACCCTCTTAAACAAGCTCGTGACAACTTCATGTTGCTCACTACCCGCGCGCCACTCAATAAAGCGCAACTATACCTGCATCTGGCGGATAAAAATATTAATGCGGCCAATATGGTCACGGATTGCGGTATTGCAACGAAAACAGCCATACAATCACAGGAGTATTTACTCAATCAACGCCAGGCACTCATGGCGGCAAAAGAAATGGGTTTAACGCCTGAAATAACAACGATTATGGGCAATCGTATGTCCATTAAAGAACATAACATGATTCTGAAAGATATTGGCAAACGCTGTAAAACCAAAGAAGAGCGCGCGGAACTTACTCAGGCGACTAAACTCCACGATTCATTTTCTCGCTGGTTCGGTTCCATCTATACCAACCTATAACTCCTCCCATAAGCAGCATGTTTTGTACCAAGCTTATGCTGTAGTGGTCAAAAAAGGCAATCAGCAGAAGTGGGAGGGCAATGGCAAGGGGCATTTTTTTGTATACCGATACCAGTAAAAACAGAAGTGCTGCTGCGCCAAGCCAGCGCCACTCCATGAGTATGATGAGTAGGGTATTGTGAATGGGTTGCATAAATAGTGTTGGTGCAAGCACGGTTCCGGTATACAGATACTGACCCAACTCCGGCATATGCCACCAACCTGAAAGAAATCGTTCCATACCGTTGCTCCACATAGTAACCCGTTCGGTCCATGAGCCTACACTACCTACTGGCAGCAGGGCAAAGGCGGCCATCCAAAAGGGAAACAGTATTCGCACGTAATAACAAAGCTTACATTGAAGCCGTTTTTGTATAAGGGTTATGAACAATCCCAAAGCCAAACCTAATAGAGCTATGCGCGAGAATGAAAGCAGCACTAATACTATACCGGGCAGGCTCCATAAAGGTTTTTTTTCGCGCCACAACAACAGCGCTGTCAGCATGAAGAATCCACCCATGCTGTTGGGGTGTGAAAAAGTAGCGTAAGGGCGCACAAACAGTTGTCCGAATAGTGATATTTTTGCAATGCCCGGTGTGGATGCCCAGTAGCGCCGTTCACCCACAAACCACCACAGACCTTGGATTGATTCTTGCTGTATCAACTGCCACAGGGCAAGGATAAGTTCAAGTCCACTGGCTATAAACAATCCGGTAAGCCATTTTTTTCGTTCTTCGTGGTTCGCGTACCCTACTACAAAAATCGCTGAGACAATTGCAGCATATTGGCCGAAACGGTACAGTGCCAGGGGCGAAAATGAAACCAAACCCAACGACAGCGCCAGGAGTGTGATTGTCCATAATCGGCCATAGCGGGGTATGGTTGCCGCAATGAGCAAAAATAGCATAAGGTAGCTTACATAGAGCGTTGGCGAATAGTAATCAACACGCAGTCCATTGATAAATGAAAATTCAGGCCACCAGTGTTTACCAAGCTGTGTGGGAAGCACGAGTCCGAACAAAAAATAGAGCCAGGAAATGGAACATTTTGTCCATTTATGCAAAATGTGCATACAAGCGGCGAACTCCTTTGCCGACCGATTCTTGCTTGAACACGATTAGGGTAGGAGAGAGCTCAGATAGATTTTTTACATGCGGTCCGCCGCAGTATTCTTTGCTCACCGCCGTTTCGAGAGCGTCCCCAATGTAATACACCTTGACTTGGTCGCCATACTTATCTTTGAAGAAATGCAATGCACCGCTTTTTTCAGCCTCAGCTTTTGGCAACATGACAAAGTTCACCGGAAGTTTTTTTTGAATAGTTTCGTTTATCAGAGACTCTACTTGTCTAGTCTGCTCCTCAGTTAATTTATCAGTATGAGAAAAGTCGAACCGCAATCGGTCTTTGGTAATATTGCTGCCGTACTGTTGTACGTGGGTACCTACTATTGCGCGTAGCGCCATATGCAGTAGGTGAGTGGCAGTATGATAGCGCACTACAGCATCACTGTGGTCAGCGAGCCCGCCTTTAAATTTTTGCTCAGCACCTTTACGTGATGTTTCTTGATGTTGCGTAACAAAATGCTGATACTGCTCCATAAAGGGTTTTGAATCAGTAATTATGTTTTGTTCTCGTAGTTCTTCCATAAAAAATTCGGGCGGATATCCATATGACTGGTACAGTCCGAAAGCAAACTCAACCAGTTTAGTAGCGTCTTTGGTATCAATTTTTTGTAATTGCCGATGCAGCTCCGCCTCTCCCTTGGTTAGGGCATTATGAAAACGTTCCTCTTCCTCGATAAATATCTGAGTAATATTCTCTTGTTTTTGTGTCAGATCAGGATAGAGCCATGCCAGCATGTGGGCGATGGTCGGCACGAGTGAAGCGGCAATATTGTTTTTGATATTGAGTTTTCGTGCAAAGCGCACCATGCGACGCAAGTAGCGTCGTAACACATACCCTTGATCTTTGTTGCTTGGGGTTACACCATCCATAGCCAAGAATGTTGCTGCACGCATGTGGTCGGCGATAATGCGCATGGCCCGCGTTACCTCTTCATTGTGCCGGTAGGTATTGTTGGTTAGCTCTTCCAGCTTTTGAATTATGGGATAAAACGAGTCAGTCTCAAAAATATCACGTTTTTTTTGTACCACGAGCGCTATGCGTTCCAGCCCACCGCCAAAGTCGACATTTTTTTGTGGCAGTTCGTCCCATCCATTCTGGGTATTTTTTCGATACTGCATAAAAACACTGTTGCCGATTTCCAAAAATTCATCCTGAAATTGCGAGGGATCTTTTCCTTCTCCGGTTCTATCAGTGCCAAGGTAATAAAATATTTCGCTGTCCGGCCCTCCGAGTTCACCGGGAGCGTCTCCCCGTTGCCACCAGTTGTCATCCCGTCCATAGGCAAAGATGCGCACACCTTCTTTGGCATCAATACCGTAGTGGCTAAAAATTTCTTTAATAAGAGTAATTGACTCAGTGTCCTTTGGTGCATATGTATCGCCTTCAAATACCGTTGCATAGAGGCGGTGTGGATCAAGGCCCAACTCATCAATAAAGTAGTGATATACCCACGGAAGCTGTTCGCGCTTAAAGTAGTCTCCTAAGCTCCAGTTGCCCATCATATGAAATGCGGTAGTATGGCGGTTGTCACCCACCTCATCAATATCCGAAAATCGTACTGATCGTTGTACGTTTACCAACCGCTTGCCCAATGGATGCGGCTCGCCGCTCAGGTAGGGAACAAGGGGAAACATGCCTGAGTTGACAAACAACAGTGTGGAATCGCCTTCAGGCACCAAGTTCATATTGGGAATTTCCTTGTGCCCCTGTCTGGTATAAAATGCGATATATTTTTTGAGAATTTCTTGAGACGTCATAGTGAGTTATTATAGCAATATGGTACAATAATCCGTACTCATGCAGAAATTGGCTTGTGTTCCTCATCATGTTGCGATTATTCCAGATGGCAACCGCCGATGGGCACGCGCACGCAACCTCAATACTCTTTTTGGGCATCGGGCGGGTTTTGACCGAGCAGTAGAATTGGCGAAGGCTGCAAGGGATATGGGCGTACACACCTTAAGTATTTGGGCCTTTTCTACTGAAAATTGGGATCGCGGCATGCGTGAGGTTAGTTATCTTATGCGTCTATATGAGACGATGATCGACAATTACCTCAAAGATGCCCATAAAGACGGTGTGCGCATTATCCATTTGGGAAGGAAAGATAGGATCCCAAAAAGACTGTCGAAAAAAATTGAGCAGGCAGAAAAGGAAACGAAACATAACAACAAACACGTGTTAAATATCTGCCTCGACTATGGGGGACAGGACGAGATTTTAAGGGCAATGCAGAGCGCAACAAAAGATACACAGGATCTGGCTCAATTACTGGATACCAAGGGCCAACCTTATCCGCTGGTGGATTTGCTTATCCGCACCAGCGGTGAACAACGCACCAGTGGTCTGTTGTTGTGGCAGTCGGCGTACGCCGAGCTGTATTGGGAACCAGCTCATTTTCCCGACTTTACTCCAGAAAAACTACAGAATGCATTATTCGACTATTCCCGCAGGCGTAGACGCTTTGGCGGGGATGGGGCAGAGATACATTTGGCTTTTAATCCTAAAATAGTTGCTCACCTTGAAATTCGTTTTCGTCATGCATTGGCGTTTGAAGAGGGAGAACGATTCCGCGATCTTACCGTGCGTTATATAAAGGAGCATTATGGGCTTTCAAAGCAATTGGCGATTGCAGCAGGAGCAGACTTTGCAAAAGCCTTGCGGTATGGGAAGCAGCAGCATTGGGCGCAAGCAAAGGCGTCGCTTACCATTTTGTATGGTATTATCCAAAAAACGATAGGGCTTGCGTTTGAGCCAGACTTTATTGCTTCAATTGAGGTAGATTTGTGGCAGAAAGGTAATACGGAAGAAAAAATGCAGGAGTTGTTGGCAGAAAAATTTAGGATTTCTGTTCTGCAGGCGGCACAACCAGCACGCGCCGCGATTCAGGCGAGTGAATTAATAAAAAAACAGGACTTCCAGAGTGCACAACCGTACCTTGAGCAATTTTATACACTACTCAAAGAACGCGTTGCCTAAAGCGCATAGGTTATAATACCCAGAGTAGTTACTACACTGGAGGAGTCGGATAGCGGTTCATTCCACACGCTTGGAAAGCGTGCGTCCGAAAGGACTCGGGGGTTCGAATCCCCCCTCCTCCGCCAAGCAATTTATCTCTAAACACTTGGAACATTTAAAAAAAAACGATTATCCAGCCGCGGCTTCGACACAACTCGATCTACTTTCTCTGTCTAACTTACCACTTGATGAAATGCAACAAATGCGCATGGAAGCAGATATGGATGCCGGATCGGTCAGACGCGTTGTTGAAGCGAGGAATGCCGCCCATGTAAATTTAGCCGTGGTGAGTCAGAGGCTAAAAGAGCATACAGGAGAAACATATGAAGATTACGCAGATTTATCAAGCTCAAGAACCGTAAGTCAAATGTATT
>JANLHK010000114.1 GCA_024653645.1 Candidatus Roizmanbacteria bacterium
CCGGTAAAGTAAAATTCTTTTACTCCCAGCGTTGATGCCTCTTTCAAATACCACTGTATAGTATCTACGGTTATCATCTCATGTGTTTTGTTTTTGGGACCACAGGAGATAAAGCAATGGGCACACTGTAAGTTACAATGAGTTCCTGTTACCTGAAACCACAACGTTTCGAGCTGTTTTAAATAAACCTTTGGCGTATTAATGGTTCTAACCTCCTAAAATTAGCTAAAGGAATCTAAACGTTTTTTGTTAATTTTTCAACAGGTTGCTCAGTTCGTCCTCGAATTCTTTTTCTGATACAAAACCAACGTGTTTGCTGGCTGCTTTGCCGTCTTTTCCGTAAACAATAGTTGTTGGGTATGCCTGTAGATCGTACTTCTTGGCAATATCGCCCCCGTCAAGATAAACCTGATAATTGATGCCCATTGCTTTCATGAATGGGGGAACCGCTTCTTGTCCATTTTCATCAAATGCAACACCAATGATCTCTAAGCCTTTATCCTTATATTTAAATATTTTTTTATTCACGATTCGCTCCATTCTGTTTAAAATGATTACAAAAAATTCAAGGTTTCAGCCTTGAGAGTTCGCTACCGAAGAGTAAATTTGCACTGTTAATTGAATAACCATTTTCCTAATATCCAATACGTGCTACTTTTCTGGCATTCAAAAGCCCTCCTACAGCCATACCAAGAGCAACAGTAAACATGCCCCACTGTATTGATAAGCCTTTCGTTAATAAGAAAAGAATCTTGGATCAAACCTTCGTATTTCAATTGTAAGGAAGCAGTTGGTTATTGAATAATGAAGGTTTGATCCCTGTCCGCTGTCCAATATTAACGAGGTGAAGGTAGAAGAACCGAGGATGTTGTGGCCGGTACTGGTAGCAGAGGAGTACGGGAAGAAGCTCGCGATGGCAGAGGTGTTCGAGGGGTGTGATTTGAGCAAGAAGGAGGGTTTGAGGGGCTGGAGATGAAGGAGATAGAAACCAGGAGTGTTGGGAGGGGCTTGTATTATATGCGATTGAGTATACCTTAAGGCAGAAGGGTGATACGAGCAGTTGGAATACCATCAAGCAGGTGTTGCAGACGCATCAGGTAGTAACGGTTGTCCTGCCTGATGCGGATGGTAGTCATGTACATCATGTAAGAGTCGCAACAGAAGCCGAAGCAGATCAAGGTGAAATATACAAGAAACTGGGAGATTTGGAGCAGGAATTATGCTCATTAATTCTTAGAATTATCTCAGATATTTGCCAAAGAGAATATCGAGCTTCTTTTTGGTATTTTCCGGAATCAGGCCTTTACGCGTCACAATGGCATTTTGTACTGCCGTTGCACATGCACAACTTCTCTTCTGCTCAATCTTCGGAATGGCCGCCTTGAGGATGCGTTTTGCCGTTTCGGAGTTTTTATTTAAATTCCCAATAATCATTTCTAACGTTACTGCTTCCTCGCTCACGTGCCAGCAGTCATAATCTGTAGCCATGGCCAGCGTACTGTAACATATCTCTGCCTCTCGTGCTAGTTTGGCTTCCTGGAGATTAGTCATACCAATAACACTGACTCCCCATTGCCGGTACACATTTGATTCTGCTCGGGTAGAGAACATAGGCCCTTCCATACATAGATAGGTACCGCCTTTGTGTACGCACGCACCTACTGATTTTGCCGCATTATATAATGTATTGGCAAGTGTTTCACATACTGGATCGGCGAAACTTACATGTCCT
>JANLHK010000117.1 GCA_024653645.1 Candidatus Roizmanbacteria bacterium
GATAAATCGGTCGATAGGTTTATGGGTATATGGCGAGCCAAACAGGATGAGTTTACTGATGAGCCCAGCACCAACTGGCTGCAATTTAGAACCTATATCGCTCAACAGGAACAAATTATGCAAGAAACACTACATAAGGCTGCATTATCAACCTGGACCGGTGGAGTCAGTGCATCACTAGGATTTAATTGTGTTGAGTCGGTAACGATAGATTACGATCATCCTTGGTATGGCGAGGTGGTAACCGCCGTTTTCAAAAAACATTCTTGACTACATAAGTCACGATCCCCGCCGGTAATGCGACTAATATAATAGTGAGTGTTTACTAAGATCTCTTTTGATAATCGCGGATGACCTGGATAACCACACCGCCAATCTCAAGATTCTGTGAGGGATAGAGTGAAGGATAATCGGGGTTAGCCGCTTCAAGATAGACTTTCCCATCCCGCCGCTTAAAATACTTCAGTGTCCACTCGCCATCAATGCAGGCGGCAACCACATCTCCCGCTTTGGGCTCTATGGCCTTATCAACAATAACCAGATCGCCCGACCTTATACCCTCGTTTATCATGGAATCACCGCTGACTGAAAGCACATAGGTATGCTCGGGATGAGGGATAGAAAAAAAAGGCAAACCAATGGTATCATCCATAGGCACACTACTAACCGGCGAACCCGCTGGAATAATACCTAAGTGAGGAAATTCCAAGAAAAGATCAGTGGGAACCAATGAGCCGCGCTTCTTTTCGAGTAAACCCACTTTGATCCATTTATTAACGAAATAGCTCACGCTTCCCTTTGAAGAGAATTCAAACAGGTCTGCCATTTCTTTATACGTAGGCAGCTTGCGATGAGCAAAGTAGTAATTCCTTACTTGCTTTATATATTTCGTGTAGTTGATTCCCATGGCATCGTACGTTCGTACGATATAGTTATAACAACCTCTTAAAATTTTGTCAATGACTCTTAATTGATATAATAGTAGTATGGAATTTGATCATCTGGCGGTTATTGACATGCAGCGTAATTTTCTACGCCATAGGCCCTTGCGTGAATACTTGAATATCACCGATATAATCAAGAGCCTCATTCATGACGCGCGAACTCACGATATTCCCGTTACCTATGCGATGTATGATCCAGAAAGATGGGGTGAATTAACCCCAGAGATGAATCCTCTTTCCCCAGAAGAAGTAATAGTTAAAGAATATGATGATGCATTTACTTCGCCGGAATTTGTAAAGAGAATGAAAGGTTACGGGCTTATCTGTATCGCTGGGTGTCATCTTGAATACTGTATACGTGATACGATACGTGGTGCCATACGCAACGGCCACTCAGTAGTAGCTTACCAACAAGCCCTACTGCCCTCATCAGAAGGATCACCTAAGGCAAACGCAACGCTTCGCGCCCTGCGACGTAATCGGAAAGTACAACTATTGAATCAATATCCCTCGGACACCAGAGTGTTATTTCAATCTTCTGAGTTCATTACTGCATAGGTTTTTGACGATACCGTACGCATTATTTTATACAGCAAATCGAATGATTCTCCTTTTGTCATAATGCAGATTACGTATGGTCGAGATGAGTATACAATACCACAATCGTGCAATTCATAGCTACGACCCAAAGGAGAATCTACTGTTTGCTCTCCGAATTTATGAGCTATAGGAATATCATTGGGTACTCCACTTCGTATTCCTCTTTCGAATTTGCTCTGAGTAAGCATTTGGAGTACCTTTTCCGAACTCTCTGTTTTTAAATAGGTTGCATTATACAGTACCCTCAAAAAGGCTGAATATTCTTGTGGTGTGATTTGATATGATTCCTGTGCGTCTGCCGATACTAGGCCGTGGTCCCGCAATACATCATTGATCGCATACATACCGATATAATCACGAAGTGTTTTAATTGCCCGATTATCCGAATCAATAATCGCCCGTTCTATAAATTCATTAATCGTTAATTCTTCTCCTGGTTTAACTGGGGTTCCACCTTCAATATTCTGTTCAGGCAATGATCCCTCGTATGCCGTAAGTTTTACATCTACCAATTCGGGTTTCAACTCAATCCGTTTCATAAGAGCAATATAAACCGGAAGCTTCATTAAGCTAGCAGCGTCAAATTCCGTGTCTTTTTCTTCAAATACTATCGCCCCACCGTTTGCTAGACCGCGTACATACAGACTGATAATAGCTCTACTCTCATAACTCTTTTTTATATTATTTATGGCTCTTTTAAGTTTTGCTAACTGCTGAGGAGGCAACGGTTCAAATGCATCACACTCCAATAACGGACTGGTGTATTTGCCTAATGCACGCTGCTCAATTAAATTACTGACAGTGGATTGAGTGGGAGGATAGATAACGGTCGTAATAAGTACGCCAATAGCAATTCCTGCAATTAAAAAAACAAGGTGTAAAGCTCGAACAGTAGACATGGATTAGTTATAGCATAGCTATTATGTTTTGCAATAGGATATGATTGGTGTACGCACGAGCAATTCACGGGGATAATCCAGACTGTCAAGTTTACCGATAAGGCCACAACTTAACTGATCAGTCAAGGTATTAAGGTGGGGATGGGTTTCAACTCGATGTAATATAGTTCCCCATATAGCACCGACTGACGATATCCTACCATGTTCACGAACGGGCCCACTCGGGCTGTACCCTTCCAGTAAGAGTGCGGCCAGTTGGTCATCAGATAAACCCTGATGCTTGACGGTTTCTAATACATGTATAGCAATGCCGGCACTGATGTCCTGTACGGTCGGTTCTCTGCCAATAACATACTGAAAATGCCGCCAGGGAACAGTAAATGCCTCTGGTGGTGTTCCGTTGGTACTGATCTTTTGCAACCTCAGTGCTTCCAGATGACGAAGCAACTGTGCTGGCCAATACCGATGGGGTTTTGCAATGCCATATATCTTGGTTGCATCAATATGAGGAGGATACCGCACATCCTGATTAACATAGCCCGGTTCTCGGTCTTCAGGAGCATGCCACGCTTCCAGTCGTCCCGGATACGGACTTATTTTTTCGGTATCCCGTAATATACCATACACATATCGATCCGCTTGATTTTTCGTAGTATAACTCCAGACGGTCTCCCGAGCCGCATCAGGCCCACGCATAGCCACCAAGTGCTCTGCGACGACGCAAGCGAGTTTCGCTGCCGCTTCACCCACGGCACATCCTGATATCTCTTCTGGCAAGGGCCAGCCCTGTGCTTCAATATAATCTTCAATGGCCCAACGTGAATGGCCAAGCTTTTTGGCCAACTCTTTTAATGCGTCCAGCTCTCCCCTGGTCATCTCAGAAGAACCGAATTCCTCAGCCGTAGCAGTGTTATATCGATTCACCACCTCCGCATGATACGTTTCTGCTGACATAAACGATAGTATATCGTATGGTACAATATCGTATATGGTAGCCAAAATGAAGAAGAAGGTACGAGCAGCAAAAAAAGAAACTCCGGTAGACCTGATACAGAAAAAGCCCAATGCTTTTGCGGTCGGCAGCATCGCGCTCCTACTGGGTGTGGTTGCGGGCGTGTTACTGATTCAACAGCGCATGCCCCCACAAACCAAAGATCAAAAACGTAGGGAGAGCACACCTTCGGTTATGCAGAACAACAATAAAAAACAGGGATATACCGAATATGTCATGCAGGAGAATGAAAGTCTATCGGATGTTGCGCAGCGCTTTTATAACGACCCCAATCGTTATATGAAGATAGCAGAGGAAAACAATATCCTCAATCCAGATATTGTTGAGCCAGGGACTAAAATCAAACTATATAACCTTCCTCAGTAACCCGTACTAGGGCATATTCGGTACCGGCTTTGCCACATATTTGAATTGCTCAATGACTGTCGTTATCCCATTGGCAAGTGTACTGAGTGCTTCATCAGGAGCAGAACCAAAAATAATTGAATTAACCGCGTCTCGTACATAATCCCCCACATGTACATTAAGACCATTATCGTAGGTTCTATCGATCAATGGCAACGAATCGTAGTAAGGCGCCTGTTGCACGACCGGACCTAAGTAGGGGTCCTGAGTAATAAGGTTTGCCATATCAATACGCGGATACGGCCTACTGGGAAATACTCTTCCTGCTTTTATGTCAAGTTGCTGGAGCTTAGTAAGCGTTTCCTTCGATGAGAGATACTGCAAAAACTCCCAAGCCTCTGTTGGGTGTTGGCTCGTTTTTGATACCCCTTCAACCCAATAGTTGGCTATCGCCTTTTCGGTCCCTCCCTGAATTTGAGGCATAGGCAACACGACAATTTCTATATCGGGATTTATGTGCTTGATTACCTCTAACTCCCAATAGGGCGCAAACACCATAGCCACCTTTTCATTGGCAAACGCAACAATGGAGTTGTCCATGGTTTCATTCCAGGTATCGTTAGGAGGTTGTGCAAAACTCGTATAGGTTTCAAGTACGGATATAGCATTTTCGTCTCCCTGCATGCTCGAAATGGATACGCCATTTTGCAACAACATGGCACCGATAATATCGCTGAAATGGGTAATATTCTCTGCCGTGCCCAGTGCAACGCCGCCAAACTGCAACTGGCCGTCTGAGTTATGAATCGTCAGAGAACGGGATATTTCGATTAATGATTCCCAGTCAGTGGGCTGCTTCGCAATGCCGGCGTTTGCCAATAGTCGCTTGTTATACAGTAACAGCAAACCATCTATACCTAGCGGAACGCACAGTATATTTGATTCACTGATACAATCTTTAACCACGACAGGATAATATGTTTTTTGATAAGTCGCTACATCAAACGTTCCCTGAGGAGCGGGTGCCAGTATATCGGTCATGGTGGTCGACCACGTATTATGAATGCGCATGATATCCGGACCAGTCCCCTTCTGTAATCGAGCAATCAGCCGTTCACGATAGCTGTCTTTTGCATCCATAACCACATAATCAATGGACACATCGGGCTTTATTTTTTTGTAGTCAGCAATCACTTCTTTCATTTGTGCCGCGTCATCCCATAAACCCCAATAGGTCAACTGCACCCCGGTAGTAGTAGCACCTCCGCCTGATCCTCGACGCATAAAAAACAGAACTCCCACGACAATGAGTACCAGCGCAAATACCCCGGCTATGCCGTACATTAGATAGGTCCGCGGGTTTTTTGATGATGCTTCAGTGGGTGTCGTATCAGTGGGGTATAAATATTCGTCAGTTAAGTATTCTTCGGGAATATTAACATTGGGTTTTGATGCATCTGATGGTGGCGTTGTCTCCTCGGCTTTATACACGATATTTTCCTGTGCCATTGCTATAATGGTAGCATATTTTAATGCGCTCAATTCTGTGGTTTGTTGCCTGTTTTTTACTAGGACTCACGCTCGTGAGCATTAGTCGCATGGGGTATGAGTGGTACCAATATCAAGACCGACTATACCCCAATATTGTGGTTGATAACGTCTCAGTCGGCGGCTTGCCGTTTGATCAAGCGCGCACCGTACTAACCGGTATTTATGAAAAAAATAATGCGCCTGAGGTGGTGTTTACCCTTGATAATGATGCCATCGCCTCACTGAGTGCACAGCAGATTTCATACCGTATTCCGGTTGGCAATGCCATTGCTGAGGCTATGGCGATCGGACGGGATCCTAAAAAAAACATGTTGCAAAATGCGCTAGTATCACTGCGCCTGATCCTGGGCATGAACGAATACCATATTGCACTGATTCCCCATTATTCACATACCGCCATCAATGAAAAACTGAAAGATATTAATGAGGGGTATCGAACTGAGCCTATTGATGCCCGTTTCGATTTCAATAATAATCGGGTTGAAACCTTCAGCAAAGAGACTGATGGATATGAATTAGATGTGCAAACAGCCTATATTGCCGCATCCAATAACCTCAACAGTCCTGAGGTGAAGCGAGGTAAAAAAAGAATCATCCAAATCCCCCTTACTCGGCAGGTACTGCCCGCGGCTGTACGGCTCAAAGATATAAACAACTTAGGGATTACCGAACTGGTTGCCTCAGGCAGCTCACACTTTGCCGGTTCATCGGCAGAGCGCATTTATAACGTGACGTTAGGGGCACAACGCTTAAACGGCATTATTATCGAGCCTAATGAAGTATTCTCATTTGTCGCTGCGTTAGGAGAAATTTCCCGAGCTACCGGTTTCAAATCCGCCTATGTCATCAAGGGCGGCAAAACGGTACTCGATGATGGAGGGGGTATTTGCCAGGTATCTACCACACTGTTCCGTGCGGCACTCAATACCGGCTTACCCATTATAGAGCGCCATGCCCATTCATATCGGGTGGGGTATTATGAACAGGATAGTTTACCGGGGTTTGACGCCACTATTTATTCACCCTCAGTTGATCTCAAATTTAAAAATGACTATAGCTCCGCCCTGCTTATTCAGACCCATATTGATACTGGCACCCTGACCTTAACCATGAATATCTACGGAACACGAGATAACCGCGTGGTGAGCGTGGGAACTCCGGTAGTCAGTAACGTGATAGCAGCCCCTCCGGCAGAACATATTGATGACCCATCGCTTCCCAATGGTGTGGTCAAGCAAGTTGATTTTGCTGCTCCTGGTGGTCGATCGGTATTTACCTATCAGGTACAAAAAAATGGGGTAGTTACATTTGGTGAAACCTTCACATCAGATTATCGCCCCTGGAAGGCTATCTTCATGCATGGAGTAGGTTGAAA
>JANLHK010000031.1 GCA_024653645.1 Candidatus Roizmanbacteria bacterium
GGTTGGTGGCAATTTCGGGTGACATCGAGACCCGCAACACTGACAATAACTGCATGATCAATTCTGATGTTGATGAGGCTCCTTTTTCTACCACATTAAAAGCCCCGTATTGTTTATTATCAAAACGTCGATCAATATTCACAATTTTTTCACGGGCAAATATATCGGGATTTTCAAGATACAGTGAACCTAACTGTTCAAGACTGGGAGCGTCAATCGCAATAATAGCATCAACCGCCCCACCGGTATAACTGAATTGTACCTGTTTCGCATCAATAGGCTTGCCTCCTTGACGAGGTTCAACCAGAATATTGAAACGATCTTCAGTGGTGTTATATGACACTTGATTAACGGCGTCTTCCTTGCAGGCAAACGAGATCTTCAGCACATTGCCTCCCAAATCAAGGGTGGATGAAATTTTATCGCTTCCGGTCAATCCTTCTGCGATTTTTTGAGAAGCTTCGGTACATACGCGGGCCATTTTGCCTTCTTGTACGAGGGCTAAATAGAGACCCAATGCCGCGGCAAATGAGTCGCGCTTTGCGCCTTTGCCCAGCACGAGTAATACCGAATTAGCTTGTTTAATCAGTTCAATAAGCTCTTGATTCATGGTAGATACCATTTTACCATGTCACCCTTACTGAAGTCAATACTATCGGATAGTAACATGCCACACTCTTCTCCTCGTTTGACACTTGCTACAGGCTCTGTTTTTTGATACAGAGACTTCACTTTTGACTCTCCCACTATCTTCTTTCCCCGTACGATTTCGGCAATCAAACCCGTCTCCACTTTACCTGCATTCACCTTTAGTCCGGCGATGCGGTTTTGGCCTTTTTCAAATATCGCTATAATTTTTCCCTCTCCTACCTTACGCGCCTCCTTTTCGCGCTTTGCCCTCAGGGCAAGAATAAGGTCATCGATATCATCCAACAGCTCATACATCAGTGAAAATTCAAACAAGGTTACGCCCAGCGAGTCCGCTTTCTGACGGATGTCCTTCTTCATTCTGGCGTTAAACAGTAGAATGGTCGCCTGTGCACCTGCGGCCCGCTCTATATCGCTTTCAGTGGGTTCCCCGATGCTGCTGTCAATAATCTGTATTTCCTCGTACTCTATAAACCGCTCACGGATCACTTCAAGCGAGCCATAGGAGTCGGCACGGATAATAAAGGCAAATTTCTTGTTCTGGTCAGCAAATCCTTCAGTCCCGTCAGTGGTTTGAGTTGCTACCACTACTTCTGGTTGTGGTTCACTGGCTGGCTGTACCCCTACCCATGCGCCGGCAGATACCGCCTCATGCATACCCAGCAGCTCAACCGGCATAGATGGTGTTGCCCTGTCTATCGCAACCGCCTTATCGTTAAAGAGCGCTCGTACCTTAACATCCTGGTTTTCAATTTTGACCGTGCTTCCTACACGCAGCGTTCCATTACGGACAATGAGTGTGGGGATAATGCCTCGCTTGTCTTTTTTAACCTCAATCACAAACCCCTCAACTGAAGCATCAGGGTCATAGGTCAACTCATGCATGTCGGCAACCAGGGTAATGAGTTCAAATAAGGTATCCAGTCCCTGTCCGCTTTTGGCTGAAATCTGAACATAGGGAACATCGCCACCACGTCCTTCAAGGATTACATTCTGCTTGCTTAAATCCTTGATAACTTTCTCAGGAAGGGCGTTGGGAACATCTATTTTATTAATCACGACAATGAAAGGGATTTTTGCTTCCCGAATAATGGCGAGTGATTCAAGGGTTTGCGGCTGTACCGAACTGTCTGCAGCTATGACCAATAGCGCGATATCTGCGGTGGTGACTCCTCGTTTGCGCAGACTGCCAAACACTGCATGTCCAGGAGTGTCGATAAAGGTAATGCGTCGCTGAGAAGGAGTCGTAATTTCATAAGCACCGATGCGTTGAGTAATACCACCCGCCTCACCCGCAGCTACGTCGGTTTTACGTATCGAATCTAGCAGTGTGGTTTTCCCGTGATCGACATGTCCAACAACAACGATCACTGGTGGTCGTACTTCTTTCATTATGTCTGTTATGCCTTTGCGGGCGGAACGTCCACTGTAGCTTCTGCAGAGGTGGGCGCATCTTTAGCAACAGCCTTTAAGGTGTAATCAGCAATTTTTGAAGCAAGCCTAATATTCTGGCCTTCTTTTCCGATAATCAATGACAGCTCATCGGAGTCAACCCGAATAGTCGCATGTTTGTTCTCTTCATCAAGCTCAATCTCAATCGGTTTTGAGGGAGAAAGGGCATTAATAATGAGCGTTTTCGGGTCGTCATTCCACTGTACCACATCAATCTTTTCATCAACGCCCAGTGAATGAATAACCGATTGGATACGGACACCACGCTGCCCCACGCAACTGCCGACGGGGTCTACACCACGTTCTTTGGAAGCAACCGCAATCTTGGTTCGCTCGCCAGCCTCACGCACAATGCGCTTTATTTCAATGAGTCCCTGTGACAATTCGGGTACCTCACGGCGAAACAATTCTTCAACCAACCGGGGATCGCGGCGCGATACAATTATTTTGTATCCCGCTCCATCATCAATCACTTCAGAGAGGTAAAGGACTAATCGGTCATTAGGGGTATAGTGTTCATTACGGATTTGCTCAGAGGGGGGTAAAATAGCCTCTGCTCGGCCTACATCAATGAATGCCACACGGCCATCAAACCGTATGACGCGTCCATTAATCAGGGTTTTCTCAAGCTTTTTAAAGTGAGCTATAACCGATTTTTTTTCGGCTTCACGAATTTTTTGAATAATAATCTGTTTTGCGGTTTGAGTCGCAATACGTCCAAATCCTGGAGGTGTTATATCTTTACCATCGCGATATAACGTTGCTTCACCAGTACCAGGGTCAATGCGCACTTCAATGTCTTCTGATTCTTCTTCGTTATATTCCTTTTTATACGCTATTTTCACGGCTTCTTTGATAGACGTCAATACATCATCAAGCGATATACCACGTTCAGTGGCTATCTGGTTCAGCGCCAAGGCAAAGTCACTTTTGATAATCGACATAGCCTCAATTGTACTGCCTGAGGGTTGATATAGCAACCGCAAGTCAGGTCAAATTAGGGTTTTAGAGTGGAAAAGTTTTGTCGAAAACGCGGGCAGAGGTGCCATCACTAAATCGCATCGTCAGCTTCACTTCAGTAACGCCTTCGTCGTAGGTACAAACATTGGTTGAACAGCTTCCCAGTACAATATCCTTTTCATATGACGAGCCATCCAAGGTAATCGTGCCCTGTACGCCGCGTGGGACCCCGTCTTTGGCGTCATACAGCAGATCGTATTCAATAGTTTTGTACTTTGAGGGGATATTATCGATCGTGAGCCGTACTTTTCGATTGTTCTCAATGGCCTCAATCGCCACTTTTACCGATGCCTCAACGGGCTCTACTTCCATACCTTCTGGCAACACCTGCTCCAGTTGCTCTTGATTACCGGTCGGTGTTTCTCGAAAGACAAAAAACCATACGGAACCAATCAGGATGAGTACAACGGCACCAATAATGGCGGCAATGACCTTCGGATTTTTCATGACTATTGATTAAGGTACTCAATAAGTTGGGGAATTGCAACTCGTTCTTGCTTCATGGTGTCACGGTCACGCACCGTCACGGTTTGATCTTCGAGGGTCTGAAAATCAATAGTCACACAACTGGGCGTTCCTACCTCATCCTGGTATTTATACCGCTTTCCGATATTGCCCCGATCGTCCCAGTACGTCACAAAGTGGTTTCGGAGGCTGTTGCACAGCTCCCGTGCCTTGCTGACTAATTCAGGTTTGTTGGCAACCAATGGAAACACCGCAACGCGATAGGGCGCCAGCGATTGGGGCAGTGAAAGATAGGTGCGCTCCGGCGTCACATGGTAATGCTCAGAAAGCAACATCAAAAAGAGTCGATTTAATCCCACTGCCGGCTCAATTACGTGCGGCGTATAGGTTTTTCCCGTGACTGGGTCAGTGTAATCAAGCTTGACCCCCGAATACTTCATGTGTTGCTGCAAGTCGTAGGTCGTACGATAGGCAATCCCCCACAGTTCCTTCACGCCAAACGGGAATGCATACATTAAATCATTGGTCTCTTTACTGTAATGTGAGCGCTCCGCATCACTGTGACGATACCAGGTCAAGTGCTCACTTGACACGCCACATACCTGCGTCACAAAATGCCACATAGCCTCTTTCCATGATCCATAGAGCGTTTCCCAATTCGTTTCATCGGCGTCAAAAAAATATTCGATCTCTGCCTGCTCAAATTCAAACGTGCGGAAGATAAACTGTCCGGTGGTTATCTCATTGCGGAACGCTTTACCAATCTGCCCGATGCCAAATGGCGGCTTGACTCGGGTTGATTCAATCACATGCTTAAAATTGGTGAATATACCCTGTGCGGTTTCCCCGCGTAAATATGCTAAGCTTTTCTCTTCCTCAACGGCACCAATGTGCGTACTGAATAACAAATTAAATTTCTTCGGGTTCGACAGTGCATTGCCCTCTGGACTCATAATGCGATGCTCAATGATAAAAGCACCCATTTCCTCAAGGCTCATCGCCTCAAGGGGTTTGGCAAGCGATACATTAATACCTTTTTGCACCTGGCTCTCAATCCATACCTCTATAAGATGATCAACACGGTAGCGCTTGTGGGTTTTCACATCCTCAATTAAAGGATCACTGAATGATGACACATGGCCGGACGCTTCCCACGTGCGCGGATGTAGGATGATCTGGGAATCAATTCCCACCATATCTTCCCGTTTATGAATAAATTCCCTCCACCATATATTGCGGATATTTCTGAGCAATTCAACGCCAACTGGACCATAGTCATAGGCATTTGCCAGTCCACCATAAATGCTTGAAGTGGGGTAGATAAACCCCCTACGCTTGGCTAGTGCAATCAGCTCGTCAAGCATAGGTGGCATCTAAAAATTTCCATGTTTTACGAATATCGCGCTGGGTAATTTCCTCTACCGTGCGCAGGATATCGTCAAAGGTCACAATATCATCATGGTAATACCCTAAGGTCGTCAGAATGGTTACTAGAAAATGATAGGTGACTTGCTTCGTGTGGGGACTTATTGCCAAGGTTCGCAAATATTGTTGCATGTCTTCATACAGCTGGGTCTCTGGTTCCTCGACCGGCAACAGACGATTCAGCACATCCATGGCCAGCAGCAATGCGGTGCGTTTGCCCGAATTATCCTTCAAGACCTGCAATCGGCTCACCAAGTCAACATTGCGCAAATACGTATATCCCGCATGTTCCGCAACATCAAAATGTATCACATTAAACGTATCGATAATACCCACTCGGCGACTGGTTATGCTATTGGCACCCTTAGCCAATACAAACTGTTTCCCTCGTTCTTTGTTGAATATCACCAGGAGCTGGTCACGTTCCTTACTTCTTCCTTTGCGCAACACGATGCCTTCCCACGATTGCTTTTCCATATATATGTCTACTAGTTACAACGTGATGATTGTGTCGTGCTTCAGCGGCTGTGCCCACGTGGTGTTATCATAACTGACGGTCGTATCCATAACCTCAACACCCGGCTGCTTTTGAATCATCAATTGATATGCACCCTCTTTACCTAACACTGAATCAGGAATCTGGTATGTCACTCGTATTTTTGCGATACCCATCGGTTGAATGATTAAAAAGCCCTCAAATACCTGTTTGTCGAGGTCCGTATATTCACGCACCGGCATTTCGGATCCGACGAATTTAACGAGTTTGGCACCTTTGGGTACATACACGCGTACCCAATTGCGCAACGGTGCGTTCAAACACAGGTTTCCGCGTTCAAGATTACAATCAGATGCAGGATGGCTATTGCGGTACTCAAGCGTTACTTCACGCTCAATCATATTGCCTTGTTTCTTAGCAACTGAATCAAGTTTGTAGCTTATGTACAAGTTCGATTTTGCTCCAGCAAAATTAGTGTTGTTGATGTGTAAATAATCCCCCGTGGTTGCCTTAATGCGACCACCGTAGCCAATTGACTCAATGGCCTTTTGGGCTTCCGTATCCTCTAAGTACACTAATATATGTTTCTCATCCAACTCGGTTAAAAAGTTCTGAGACAAGCGTCCCCAGTATTGTGAGGGTGAGACTCCCAATGCTTTCTGCATGATGTTGAACAGCAATACTGACAACAAGCTCTTGCGCTGTTCACGGAAATACGGTGTGGGACGGGTAATCACATTTTCAAGCTCATAAATAACCTGTGGACAGTCACAACGAGGATCATTGTCTGCCGTAAACGTAATGCCGCCTGCCTCAGTCGGTCCAAGAATGGCCAAGGTAGTAGTTAGTACGCGGGTATCGATTGAGATGATGCCATCATAGTCAAGTTCCTTTGATCCTCGTGCCAGTAAATCTTCAAAATATCCGATTGATTTCACGTAATCAGGTGAAATATTGCTGTCGCGGATGAAAAACTGCGACACACCCTTATGATAGCGTCTAATCTCATCCGGAGCAGCCGGATGATTAATGGTATTGTCGAGATCATATATATCGCTTGACTCAGCAATACGAATCTGGCCCTTATCAATTGAGAATAGGGCATAGGCAGTAATGAACCCCCCTGTTGGCCGTAACTCCTTATCGTTGAGAAACAGCACAAGGTATTTTTGTTCTTCGTCTTTTCCTAAAATCTTCGGCAGTTGTTTAAACAATGGCTTTGCGTCCGTTGCTAGACTCACAATGCCGGTAATCTGCGTATAGGCGTTATTGACTTTGTCGCGTATAACGTACTTTCCTATCTTCTTGGGGTAGCGTTGAGGATTAATTTGTTCAAGCTCTTTTTGAGCTTTTTCAAGATCAACGCTTATCTTATCTATTTGCGGTACTAACTTATCAATGGTCAGAATGGCGGTTTCAAGACGATCTTCGGTTGATTGATTTGAAAATTGGCTTCCTTTTTTAAATCCAATAAGGTCGGCGTACGGCTCTAAGGCAACGACTGACTGTTTCCCTGCTGATAACAAATAATCTGCTGCTGCCATACCATGTTCCATGTCGCTCAATACATAACCCACCAACGGCACGTGCTTATACATAAATGCCGGCTGTGCGATATCAGTCACGACACGCAGTTCTTTTTGAAGAGCAGCCACATTTTTTTCAAGCAACACCAGATCCTGTTTTTTTGCTGCATCAAACGTGGCTTTAGCCAAGGTCTGCAGTTTCGTTTTATGAGCGTAGGCTCGTGACAGAGGTAAAAACAGCGTAACAAAGAGAAATATACCTAATACGATTACTACTGAAAGAATTCCGACCCATACTTTTCTGCCAACCGTATTTCTTCTACTCATTGGTGTTTTGCTCAAAACTATTAGACGGCTCCTTTACCCGTAATCATCGCTTTCGGGGTAAGAAGCATAATACGAATATCATACCATAACGACACGTTTTGTACATACAGGGCGTCCATTTTTATGCGCTGTCCAAAGTGCACTTCGCTTCTGCCATACACCTGCCAGTAGCCAGTAATACCTGGACGCACCATAAGCGCCTCGCGAACAAACTGCTTTGCTTGGGGATATTTGCGCAGCTGTTCCTGTATTTCATCAGGATAATACGCACGAGGCCCCACAATACTCATTTCCCCTTTCAGGACATTCATAAGTTGCGGAATTTCATCGAGCGAATGTTTACGGATAAACTTACCAACACGGGTAATACGTGGATCATGCTGCAGCTTATAGCTACTGCGCTTGTACTCTTCATACAGCTGCTTAAACTGGGGATCTTCGCGTAGCATACGATGGGCGTTTTCTACCATGGATCGAAATTTAAACATTTTAAATCGCTGGCCGCCATTTCCTACCCGTGAGGGGGTATCGGCAAATATCGGACCTTTGCTATCCAGTTTTATCGCTAGAGCAACGGTAATCATAATAGGGGCAAAAAAAACAAGCAAAATTGAGGCGCACAGGATATCAACGATACGCTTAGTGTAGGTATTGTATATGGCGCCCGTTAGTAGGTTTCCCTGCTTCATATACGGCTTAGCTCTGGCTGGTAATGTTGGTAATAAGCTCGCTGCGGGGTATGGTTTGTTGCATACCGCTGCGCATATTTTTAACCGTAACGCTGTTTGCCGCCCGCTCATCAGGACCGCACACCACCACATACTGCACATGACCGATGTTGGCGTATTTAAACTGCTTACTGAGTGGCGCAACCTCTGGATATACCAGCGCTGCCACACCACTCTTCCGGATCATATGGGCCAACGAAAGCGCATCACCGATTGATTCATCATCAAACAGAGTGACAAGCACTGAAGAGCCGGTATGTGAGGGTATGAGGTTGAGCTCGCACGCTGCCTCAACAATCCGATCAAATCCCAATCCTACGCCGACGGCCGGCATATCTATTTGGGCGAGGCTTGCTAGCAGCTTGTCGTATCGACCTCCTCCTCCCAGTGAACCCACCGCATACTCAGGTACCGACACTTCGAAAATCATACCGGTATAGTAGTCAAGTCCCCGCGCCAACGATGGGTCAAATACCAGTGCCTCTGTGTCTACCCCTAGTGCAATAGCCCGATCCATAATCTGTTTAAGGGCACTTGATGGTTTGCTTGCGATAACGGCATGCAATGCTTCAGTCGCCCGCTCACGAACCATGCCTTTTTTCTCCAGCTCGTCAACAACACCCTCTTCGTGTATTTTATCCAGCTTATCGATTGATTGAATAATCGAGTGAATGGAAACTGAATCTAACGCAAAGGGTGACAGGGTAGTTATAAGCGTCTCACGATCGTTACAGCGCAATACAACCGTGGCAAAACCCACCGCTTTATACGCGTCATACGTGCAGCTGAGAATCTCAGCGTCCGCAATGGGAGAGGTGGTACCATAGATATCGAGATCACATTGAGTAAATTCTCGAAAACGACCCTTCTGTGGCTTTTCTGCCCGAAATACATTCTGCAGCTGGTATCGACGAAAAAAACCCGGCAACTGTTCCCGATGTTCTGCTATGAATCGTGCAGTAGGAACGGTCTGATCGTAGCGCAAGCCCACCTCACGGCCTCCGGCATCGGTAAACCGATAGATCAATTTATCTGCTTCAGCACCGTATTTACCTAACAAGAGCGACGCATACTCAAGGGTTGGTGTTTCAATAGGGGAAAAACCGTATTGTTCAAAGACAGCCATCAGTTTTTCTTTCACATAAGCGCGGGCATAAAATTCTTCAGGAAGTATGTCGCGGAATCCTTTTAATGTTTGCGCGGGCGCCATAGTGCTCATTGTATCACAGCTTATATCTCTTGAAAGGCACTCCTCATAATATCCTCAATGCTGGGGTCGGTTACGGTGATATCCCGATAGTCCACCTTCTGTGTAATACGAGTGAGCAGTGCTGGAATATCTTGTGCTTTAACCCGTATGATTATAAGCGGATGGGTATAGTGATACTGGTATTCGTGTAATGATACCTTATCTTTTTCGGTTAACTTCCTACCCAGTTCCAGTCGAACTTCTTTCATGTCATGCGAAAAATGTTTGCGTAACTTTCCTACCGTTCCATCATAGCGAACCGTGCCTTTATCAATGAGTAACAATCGATCAGCCAATTCAGCCACATCACGCATATAGTGTGAGGTAAAAATAATGGTGGGCTGCTGACGGCGCTGATACATTCGCAAAAACTCCCGTATCGTTCCCTGAGCTACCACATCAAGGCCTAGTGTGGGCTCATCGAGAAAGAGCATACGGGGGGCGTGCAGCAATGAACCCACCAATTCAAGCCGCATTCGCTGTCCCAGTGATACCGTTTTTAACGGTTGGTCAATAATATCGCCACAGTCCAACAACTGGGTCAACTCCACAAGCCGCGTTTGATAATCGGATCGGGGAATATCGTACATCACCCGATTTAACTCAAACGAGTCACGTGCCGGAAGGTCCCAGATCAGTTGGTTACGCTGTCCCATAACAAAGGCAATCTGTTTTAAGAAAGAAATATTTTTTTCAAAGGGAGTATAGCCTAGTGCAGTAATGGTACCACTGGTTGGGAGTAAAATACCTGAAAGCATTTTCATGAGAGTTGTTTTTCCAGCTCCATTAGGGCCTACTAATCCTATAAGCTCCCCCTCTTGTATCGTCACCGACAGGTCATTCACTGCGGTGTGATACTCATAGGTACGCGCCAGCAGATCACGCCAAGCATTGCCGGTCTTACGCAGCGTACGGTAGGTTTTGGTTAAGTGTTGTATGGTAATTGATACCGCCATGTTTGCTCTCTAGCTTCCCCAACTCTGATAATACTGTAACGCATAGCGCCAAAAACCTAAACTCAGACCAACAAAGAAAACTGAAATAGCCCCGTATACGATTAATGCCTGCGCGGGCACCATACCCAATAATGCTTGCGCCGGAACACTCATCATAATACCAATGGGAATGATAAAGGTCACGATTGATCGAAGCGGCTCCTTATAGATTTCAATGGGAAAGCTGCCGAGCCGGCTCATATCGCGATATATCATCGCCGTATGATCCACTTCAATCGTTATAATACCCATGGCAAGTATAGCAATATGAAAGGCCATAGCAATCAGTAACGAATTAACAATAAACGCCGCATATAATCCCAGGTGCAATGCCGCTATCCCCGTAGTCTGAGTCATAATGAATCCCGTAATGCCCATATAGAGCACCAATACTATCGCATCCAATATATCGATGGCGCCAAACAGCACGACGACAAAGGGATGAAACGGTTTGGTTAGAATATGATCAAACTCCCCACTGACCAACAACGGGCGGAATGAATACACCGCCCGAAATAGTAATTGCGACAGGGTATCGACAATGGTGAACGTAAGAAAAAACAAAACGGTTTGGTCAACGGTATATCCTGCCAGCAACTTAGTGTGAGTCACCAGCGTAGAAACAAAGTAAAAAAACAATCCAAAGCGCAGTAATTTACCCATGATAAAGAACGATGCAGCCAGAGGGTTTTGAAAACTGCGCTCTATACTTAACTGACTGAGCTTCAATAAAATTCGTGCTATTCTCATGATCCGTAAAAACTAAACTCACGCATTCCTTTTCGCCAGATGCTGCGTGCCATATAGTACAGTACCGCATTCCATAGTACCGACATACCCAAAAACCCCAAAGTTTGTGCGTTCACGCCCAATAGGTAGGTTTTAGTAGGGGCATAAAACAAATATGGAAATGGAGTTGCAAGCAGTCCCCGATAGGCCCAGTTGGGTAAAATATCGAGGGGAAAATAACTGCCGGCCAAAAACATAATCAGTACAAAAAATACAAATCGTGGGGCCCATACTTCGCTACTCCAAAAGGCGATAAATGAAATGGAAAGCGATAAAAAAAATGAAATACCCACGCCGGACAGCACCAGTGCAGTAAATAATACATATACCCCAGGCGCTGTTTGAATTTCCACCGGTGGCCTGAACCAATAAGCTAGAAGGAGGAGTTCAACCACAACCGCACTGACGTTAAGCAGCTTGTCAGCGGTTTCACGTGCAGCAAGGAACTTAAAATACCCAATCGGACGGACTAAAAATTGCGCTACCGTTCCGCGCACAATATCACCTGCCACATTCGAGGTATAACTTGATAGGGCAAGGGTTGCCAGAATATTAGAAAGCAGCACGTAGGTCATCATTTGCGCATGCGTATACCCCAATACCAAATTAGTTTCCTGATATACGGCATTCCATACGAAATAGATCACGAATAAGTTCAGCACTGATCGCAGACGCCATAAAAAAAAACTGAGTCGATACACCAGCATTTCAGCAATGGTTGTTCGGACTGTTTGAAGGTATATATTCACAGATATAGTATACCAGCGGAGGAGGCGGGATTCGAACCCGCGTGAGCCAAAAAAGGCTCTCAGGTTTAGCAAACCTGCGCAATGGGCCACTATGCGACTCCTCCACTTTTATCTACTGGGGGCATTATACAATGAAGCGGTAGCGAAAGTGTATTACTCCTCTTTTCTCGACAGCTTTTTCTTAAGCTCGTCGATTTCTTTTCGCTCTTCCGAAAGCTCTTCCTGCAGTTCCTCTTCACGCTCTTGAATAGTGCCGGTATAGCGCTTAAGAAGGAGCATGAGAATGAGCACGAGCAGTAGTGCTCCTAATAGGAGCCTCCATGGCAATACCCATACCGTAGTAGTGTAAGCAATGGGGAGCTTGGCGATGCCATAGCTTCCGGTCAAAGATAAAGTTTGTGGTCCAAACAGCCACTTTTTCCCAATCGTTTCGGAATAGCTTTTGGCACTCTCAGGAAATATGCGACGGGTTGCTAGTTTCTTTTCGCTGCGTGCCCCCAACCAACCGGTACTTGTCAGTGTTAACTCCGGTAACACGTGTACTTCACCAGCGTTGAGAATGTCAAATGATAACGGGATAGGACCATATTCGAGGAATGAGGGAGTTACCATGTTGACGATACGCAACTCCTCAACACATCCCTCTTGTTTTGTCCTAAAGATAAGGAGCGAACCTACCCGAGCTGAAATTGCTGACGCTCCTGCTCGACCCGTTGCCGTTGCAGGCGCGGCACTTTCATCCTCAAATACCACTGCAGCATAGGCACCACAACTGGTCAGCTCTGCCGGAGGACTCACCGTAAGATTAACTGCAATATAATCCTGGGGTGCAAGTGTGACGCGCTCAACTTCAGGTTTTACCCACGAGGCAGCCGCATATTTAGGTTTAGCCTGTCCGGGCTCATACAATTGAGCGGTACCATCTTTATCAATGACCAAATAGTCAAAAATCCGAATTCTTCCTGAAATAAACGTGTCGGTTCTGTTCTTAAATTGAATAAGAATGCGAGTTGGTGTACCCGGCTTAAGGTTCATAGATACCGTTGCTGGGAATGCGGTAATACCAAATTCCTGCGCATAAGCTTTGGGAACCAATACCAGAACCATAGCAATTAATAGTACTAGGGCGAAGATGCTCTTAGAAACGCGGTGTTGCCACATAGGTTAATTGATTGAAGTAATATCCAGTTGCTTGAGACACGTCTACCGATAGCATGTAGCAGGTGGCGATACGGCTGCCGCTGGTGCCGGTTACTTTAGTGGCAATAGTTTGAGCATTAACAGCATCAAATATCTTAAAATTGCTGGTAAATGAAGCGTCGGTTCCGGTAATATTGCCAAGCGTATAACCAAATCCATTACTGCTCGCTGTAGTCCAAATAGCGGCAGTGCTTGAGGTACAAGTACCATTACACGCGCCATTGGGAATAGTTGAGCCTCCGCCCAAGG
>JANLHK010000118.1 GCA_024653645.1 Candidatus Roizmanbacteria bacterium
TTTCAACTGAGTTAACTTCACCTACAAATTAAGCAGGTTATCTATGACTGGCTTATTAAACCCAACAACCACATCATTATCTATCCATAATTGCGGTACACCCATTTGGCCTGATTTTTGTACCATAGCCATTGCCTGAGTTTGGTCTCGGGAGACGTCAACATCATCAAAAGTGATATTTTTTCCCTGCAGGTACTCCTTTACCATATGGCAGTAGGGGCAGGTGGGAGTAGAGAAAACGGTAACCGTGTGTGAAGATGATTTGTTCATAAAGATTTTTTGTAATTGATAATAAGCGCATGAATTATTTTTTGTTGTTTTTCCAATTCACCAATCCATGACGATAAGTATGTTTTTCCCAGTGTTGTGATGGTATAGGCGTACCGTTGCGGCCCAACAGTGCTTTTAGTTGCCTCCCGTTTTACATAGCCCTGTTTCTGCATTCGTGAAAGGGAACGGTACAGGTTACCGATATTAACTTCGCAAGAACAATGCTCTTTTAAGTTTTTGAGCAGTTCATAGCCATAACTGGGTTTTTGTAGTAATAAATAGAGCGTACACGGCTCAAAGAAGTTTTCTACTATGACGCGAGAGCAATTAGTTCTCATACTATATGTAAGTTTAATATAGAGTGACGATTTTGTCAAGTTGGAGTATACTAGTAATATGGTAAAAACAAAAAAGAAAGAAACATTTAAGGTGAGTGGCGACGCGCTGTTGAAGAAAGTGAAAAAACTTATTCACGAGGGCAATGTGCGCCGCATTAGCATTAAGGATAAATCAGGCAAAAGCCTTATCGATATTCCTCTTACCGTTGGTATTGTGGGGACGGTTCTTGCGCCAGTACTGGCTGCAGTTGGGGCTATTGCTGCGCTGGTTACCGAATGCACTATTTCTGTCGAGCGGGAATAATTTTTTGAGCAATATACTTCCTCACTCGAGTGACACCATCAGTAAATTCTTTGGTTTTTCCGGTTATAACCAAGCTATTCATAGCCGTAAGCCAGGCAGTAAGTGTAAGAGAGGTTGCCCCCAGGCTTTCAGTTAGTAATTCACGGTTTTCGCTTAATAGTGCCGCGCTGTTAATAGGATTGATTAAAAAAAGTTGTGCATAGTTAGAAACATGACCGCCTATTGACGATAATAAAGGATTTCCGGTTGCTACTTGCAGGGTATTGGCGATTACACTTGAACTGTACCCTTCTTTTGTAAGTGCTTTTGCTTCTGCGGTAATACTTATGGCATTTGCAATTCCCAACACGGCAATTGCCCCAACAGTGAATGCATTGGTATCGAAAACAGTATTTGCCTCGTGCGCTGCGTAGGTGAGCGCTCCGTACAATGGAACCATAATGGTTGGCGACATATAGCTGCTGGCAGCACTAAACGCAAACCCCTCGGGCTTAATCCTGGCTCGTGCAGCACGAAAACCCTCAATGATATTGGACATCGCAGTAGTATACAACAGCTTATAGTTTAAAGCGTAAGGATAAATAGTGCTTGCGTACTGATTCAGGAAATTTTTCTATGGCATAACGCAGAGTGGTGCGTGACATAACGGCAGCGTACGTATTAAGGAATTGTTTAAGCTGTTTTTGGTCCCTTTTTCCTGCCTCTCGCAGCATCCATCCGACCGCCTTATGTATGAGGTCGTGCGTGTCATGCAGCAGGACTTTTGAGAGGGCAAAGGTATGAGTTAGTTGATTATCTCGAATAAACGCAAAGGTTGACACCATGGCGATTCTTCGCTCCCAAAGATGTGTTGAGAGGGCGAGGCGATACAAGACCGACGCACCGGTATCATGGGCATGCAAGTACTCACCCAGAATTTTATAAGCCGATACATCAACCAGATCCCAGTTATTAATCCATTTCGTATGATCAAGATAGAAATCAACAATGTTTTTTTGGCCCCCAACTTTTTTCTGGAAATGATGCGTAAGGATGATAAGTGCGATAAGGCGGAGTTCATGGATAGGGTTCTTGAGTAATGTTTCGACATCATTTAATGAAAGATGTTGATACTTTTTAGCAAGTATTCGCTGTTGAGGTACGGTTAGCCCTAAAAATTGATCACCTTCTCCATATTGCCCAACCCCGGTTTTAAAAAAACGGATAAAGACCTTTTGTTTTTCGGGATTTGCGAGTTCGTAGGTCTCGCTCACCAGTTGATCCAGGCTTATTTCGTAAATTTGTAGAGCGGGACTGCATCAAGCTTCCATGACTCCTTCCAGTTGTAGTTACTGGATAGGAAATCAATATTTGTGCATCCTTGTTTAATGGCTTCTTCAATAACGAGTAGGTTTGAGTAAACTCCCAACCCCGAATACTCTTTAATATTGGTGCCTGAAATAAGTGCATAGTAGGTTTTATTAAAAATAAATCCATATTCAACTGACTCGGTTTGATTGCCGATATCAGTCGTAATAATCATTGGTTTCATTCGGGGTGAACAAGAAACTAGTTTACGAAACAGCATTTGGTAGCGCACATCATCAAACCATGACTCATCCCGATAACCTTTTTCTTTTAGGTCATTAATGCGTTCAATATTAAGTTCAAACATACGATCTAGCGAATGAGTACGTCCCTGTGCAATACGAGGGTGAAACGTACTAATATGTTTCCGGTCGCGTCGGATATTTTGTCGTTTTTTCTTTTTGAGTGTCATAAGGTAATCATCGACTGATTTAAACGCAGAGGTATTAAGATAATATTTTTTATCAACCGTGGTAGTAAATCCCTCAAGAGTATTAAGAAATTCATAGTCTGATTCCTGTGAAATACAATCAAGAATAAGCGGTTTTGGTGCGGCCATAAGCATAAGAGGAATCAGCTCAGGATCTTTCACAAAAAAAGTATTGTCTTCGGGCCAAAATCCACCAAACCAAGTATATTTACCGGCATATTCGTCGTTATCAAGCCACAAGGGAAGGATGCCCAATATATGAGCCCTGCTTCCAGTTTGTTCATAGAGCGTAATAAAATAGGGATCGAGCGCAAATTCTTCTGCAAATGTTTTTCGGAATTCCCATAAGTCAAACAGTGATTTATTGGGAGTAAAGATTTGCCATAATTGTTCTGCGGTTTCCATGTCGGTCACCACCTGCATCCTGAGCTTTTTTGCTAACGCTTTATATCCATTGGTTCGTATAAAGGCATGCCACGGTTTTTTGTTAAGAATCTGGAGAGGGTATGGCTCAGTGGCAGTACCTGATGATATAAGTTGGTTAGTGTGCAGGTACTGATTCATGTGTTTTTCTCAATAAAAATGATTAAAAATTTCCATATGTTTTGAGCATACGGTATTACTTTTTATTATGCAATGTTTTTTTTGAAAGCCCTATTTTTCTAGGCTTTCATAAAGGGCTAAATTAAACACTTAAAAACTTTGTTTTTTTTGAATAAAAAATTAAAAAAATGGAGCAAAATTTGCAGGATTTGACCAAAGAAAATGACGAGCAAACAATGCTGGTCATACTAAAACAGTTATATCTGGATGCGGAGGGTACAGGATTCGAACCTGTGCTCCCTTGCGGGAACTGGTTTTCAAGACCAGCGCCATAAACCACTCGGCCAACCCTCCGATATTCCTATGAGGCGCAGGCGGGAATCGAACCCGCGCATGGCGGTTTTGCAGACCGCCGCGTTTCCACTTCGCCACTGCGCCACAGAGCTTCATTTTATCACATTGACTACGCTTGATCGCAGCTCCCTATTTGTCTACACTTAACCTAGCATGAGATATATCGTTTTGTGTATGGTAGCGGTATGGTTATATATGGTATTAGCCATGCATTCTCCGGTCATAGCTCAGTCAAAAAAAGCGTGTGACATATGTGGGTTTTGTCAGGGGGATACAACGTATCCCGGTAGTGAAAGTTCATATAAAAGTTGTGTGAGCTGTGTCTATGACCCCATTACTCCTATATTAGGTGACGACAACCCCACGCTTTCAGCCGATCCATCGACTTACCCCCTACGTACCAAAAGCTACACCATGTTGGGATGTATTGAAACAACGGCAAGCGGATTTACTGATTCTTTTTTACGGTTGCTGTCTAATCTGGTTACCGGATTAGGGTTTCTGGGAATCGTATACGGAGGACTTACGGTGATGATTGCACGGGGCGATAAGAATAGGATTGCAGAAGGAAAAGGATATGTAACCGCATCCATATTTGCCATTGCCATTGTTAATTTTGCCGTCTTTATTGTGCGATTTGCTGGAAAGAACGTACTACAAATTCCATTCTTCGGATGACGCTAAAGAAAATGTTGATGAATCTCACCATTTTTTTGGTCGGTTTTTTTATTCTAACGCCAGCGATCGTTCATGCGGGTTGGGAAGTTGATGAGACAGTCTTCAATTCTATCCTATCAGTCAAACTACAGATATATGGTAATGATGGAAAACCCTTGGGAGGATTATTGACTATGTATGATAAGACAAGTCCCATAACCACCAAGTTAATAAAAGGAAGGCAAGATGGCAGTGATGAGGTATTTATCCCCCTACCCAACCCACTATTCCCCACAGGAAGCAGCGAACCAGAGGCGCTTGTTCCTATCGGAATATATGATGGATCGGTAAAGTACGAAGTAATTATTACGGTAGATAAAACGATATTAGGATCAATTCCGGGAGGGGTTAAATTAGATGAAGAGTACGGTATCTATTTACAAGTTGATCCCCCAGGATATGGCGGAGCACAGTGTCTGACTGGTATTCCAAGTGCCTATATAGTTGGAGTAGAAGCAGCATGGAAAAATGATGCCATTTGTTATAGCGGATATAAAAAAGATGAATTGGCTAAGCGAGAAAGTAACGGTATATACACATTCAAATCCCCCTTAATTGAATACGAAAAAGAAAGACTATTTCGTAATAATGATGGCTTGGATTTAGAATTGGGCGTATGTCAAGCTAGTGTGTGTGGCAATAGAAATACAGGAAGGCGTACAAATAAAAAAATTCAGTTTCCTGAATCAGTTTACTTAATTAGAACCCCACAAAAAGCTTGCAACATTGAGCTTATTCAATTTGTAGATGGTGATGATGCAGACACTCAAGAAGACGATATAGTGAAGTTAGATAGCTTTTCGAACCAGGATAACTTATTTATACAGATAACCAATCTAGATGTAAGTGCGGGGGATGCAAAAATATCAATAGATGGTGATGATAGTCCGTTCCCAGCCATTAGCTTTACCGATGAGGATTGGGACGGTGACGGTGAAAAAGATGATTTTCTGATAGGTGCTAGTGATACTAACCAGTTTAAAAATTTAAGTGTTGGTCGGCATCTGATCAGCGTTGATGCTGGTGATATACCCTTATGTAGCAGGGAGATACCCGTATATGCAGCGGGCACAACACCCACATCAATCCCTACCACATTTCAACCTACCCCTCTTCCAACGACGATCCCTGGTTTTAGTTCTGGGACTACCGACTTAAAAACAGCTGAAACAATAGTACTTTGTGCATCGCTTCCAAAGGCGAGTGACTGCACGAGTAATGATGCTCAAGATTGTATAGAGACCCGAAATAATGCATCAACGGCGTGTCAAAATTGTGCCGAGGGAAGGACATTGGCAAATAGCGCGAAGGGTATCTGGACGGCAGTAGGATGTTTACCAACTGATCCATCACTATTAATAAGCCAGTTGTTCACGGTTCTGTCGGGTATTATGGGAGGATTCTTGCTGATTTGTATTATATGGAACGGGTTTAGTGTAATGACCTCGGCGGGCAATCCTGAAGCGCTTAAAAAAGCGCAGGAATCCATTACTTCCTGTGTGATCGGCTTTATTGTGCTGTTGTTTGCTATTCTGATTATCCGTATTATTGGCGTTGATATTCTGCAACTGCCGTGGTTTGGTCCCGGCCCTACTCCTTCAGGGGCCTAGTGTAGTAGAATACACTCATGCAATTTAAGGTATTTTCCCAGTTTCTTGAAAAAATAGAGAAAACCCAAAGTAGGCTTGAGATTACCCAGGTGTTGGCTGACTTATTTCAACAGGCCAGTCCGGATGAGGTACAGCAAGCGGCGCATCTGGTATTGGGAGAAACAGCACCACCTTATGCAGAAAAAAAGTTTGGTCTAGCTGAACGACTGGTACTGAAAGCAATGGTAAGTGCCTTTTCGCTTGACCCCGGTTACGCAAAGCGTAAAAGTAACACATTGGGCGACCTGGGTATATTTGCCCAGGAAGAGCGGTCGAAGAGCCAATCCTTATTTGGTAAAGAAGAAAACCGTAGTGTGTCGCAGGTGTTTACTCAGCTGGTAAGCATTACCGAGCGCTCGGGCAATGGCTCCCAGGAGGAGAAGATGAGTACTATTGCGCTACTTCTGAGTGAGATGGATCCATTGAGCTGCCGGTATTTGGCACGGATACTAGTGGGTACGCTGCGATTAGGTTTTTCTGCCATGACCATACTAGACGCGTATTCCTGGATGCTGACTGGTGATAAGCAGCATCGGGCTGTGATAGAAAAGGCATATAATGTGCATCCCGACATTGGCTTTATTGGGAAGTTGCTTAGAAGCAAAGGGATTGAGGGCCTCTCATCGGCAGAGCCCGAGGTTGGCGTTCCGGTGCTTATGGCTCGGGCAGAACGAGTAGAAACACCGAAAGATATTATTGAAAAAATGGGTGAGTGTGCTGTTGAGCCCAAATATGATGGGTTTCGCTTACAGCTTCATTATCAAAAAAAAGCTGGTGTCAAACTGTATACTCGAAGCCTTGAGGATGTGTCACATATGTATCCCGACATTGTGGCTGCAGCACAATCAGAACTCCGTTGTGATTCAGCTATTCTTGAAGGTGAGGCGGTGGGATTTAATCCAACCACAAAAGAGTATCTGCCCTTTCAGGAAACGGTTCAGAGAAAACGAAAATATGACATTGCGGCAAAAGCACTTGAGATACCACTGAGACTTTTTGTCTTTGAGTTACTTGAGTTGAATGGGAAAAGTCATCTGGACACACCCTACATTGAACGTCGTAAGTATCTGCAGTCAATTGTACACCAGAGTGAAGAAGCAACCATCGTAGTGACTACTATTACTCAAACAACTAGTGCGCAAGAGCTGGAAAAGTTATTTCAAGAATATATTAGTGAAGGACTTGAAGGAATTATCGCTAAAAAACTTGATGGAACCTACCAGGCCGGTGCGCGTGGATGGAATTGGATTAAATTTAAGCGCAGTTACTCCAGCAAGATTAATGACACGCTTGATTGCGTGGTAATGGGGTTTGATTACGGCAAAGGCAAGCGTACGGGGTTTGGTATTGGTGCATTTTTGGTTGGCGTATACAACAAACAGGAGGATCGGTTTGAAACTATTGCAAAAATTGGTACCGGATTAACCGACGAGGAATGGAAAACGTTGCGTGGACAGTGTGAGAAGCAGGTAGTCGCACAGAAACCAAAGAATTATATGGTGCATAAGATTGCAGAACCTGATATATGGGTGGCGCCGCAGTTGGTAGTAGAAATACGCGCCGATGAGATCACCAGGTCACCCATGCACACAGCCTACGAGATTGATGGTATAGGCTACGCGCTCCGTTTCCCACGCCTTGAGCGATTTCGGAGCGATAAGCAGCCAGATGAGGCATCAACCATTGATGAAGTTAAACGATTGTTTGGATTACAAAAACACTAAGATCATGCGCACCCTCACGGTTTTGACCTACAATATTCTGTTTGGTAAGGCGGTGTCACTGCTGCCCGAGCTTTGCAGTACGTATAAGCCCGATGTGGTGTGTTTACAGGAGTTTGAGATTAGTGTTGATGCTATTGCCGAGGTAGAGAAGCAGGGCTATTATTTGGCCGATTATTCGCATTCATTTTTTAAGTATTTTCGATTGTATGGATTAGCCACGTTTTACAACAAGAAAACCCTGAAACCAAAAGATGGAGAAGTGATTACCTTATCGCGCAGTTTTTACGAAATGATTCTGTTTTTCTTTCCTCGGGTTAATAAGCAAAGAACCGTGCTTAAAACTACCTTTATACACCTCGAGTCACGGGCAGAATTGGATGTGTATAATTTGCACCTTACCTTTCATGGCACCAACCAAACCCGCCGTAAGCAGTTGACATGTACTATGCGCACCATAGAAAAGGCAGACAAGGAACGAATTATTGTCGCGGGGGATTTTAATTACCCATATCATCGCAGATCACTTGAGAAACTCATTGCGGAGAATAACCTGAAGGAGGCAACGAGCAACTTGTTGTATACCCTTGAAAATAGGATTTTGGGATTTTTCAAGATACGATTGAAGCCCGACTATATTTTGTATCGTGGGTTTTCTCATATAGAAACCATTCGTGACGAAAATCGTTCTTCCGACCATTTCCCGATCATTGCACGGTTCTCTTGGTAATTTAGTATCCTCTTTTATTCCAGTTAATTAGCTATGTGGGTTATCCACAGGTATAGTGGAGAACTATATATGTTGTTGTAACAGTCTATATTTAATATAAAAACTATAGGTTTGTGATTATTGAGACATTAATTAACTATAGGACTTGACAATAAAATAAAAGATTACTAGAATGACCACCATGAAACGACTGCAGATCAAGAAATCAAGTCCGAAAAGCTTTGATAAGAAGAACAAAATTAAGAAGGAAACATTTGAGAACGAATTGAAAAAATTAGTAAGGTGGAAAATTCGTGTTCCCTTACAGTTTTACGGATAAAAAAGGCGAAAAAAAGAGCATCACTACCGCTCGTCCAGAGTGAAAAGGCAGACGACGTATAGTAATGCCCTGTTGCATCTCTCCTGTAGTGCAGGAGAAAATCTACTGTGGACTATAACAAATCCACGGTTTTTGTCAAGTGCCCAAAATGCTGTAGATAATCCCATTGACTTTTTGATAATCGTCGAGATATAGTAACTTTATGCGACTACGATGGCTACGACCTATTATTATTGTTTCGACCCTTTTTCTTGTACTATGTATGGGTGTATTTCCGGTCAGGCAGGTTTCTGCTGCAGTTCCTTTTACCGATGCCTATACCACATTGAGTAATGCCCGTTTTTCAACCCGCGCACTCTTGAATGCGGTTGTTGCCAGCGGAGCTACGATTTTTACCATTACCCAGACTGGTAGTGCGACGTATGATGAGGATGTAAATAACATATTTCCCGGTGATACCGTTTGTTTTGGTGCACCCACTAATACGGGCTGCCAGGGACAGACTACTTACACGATAAACAACATCATTAATGCCAGTGACACCAGAGGTATTAGTACCGGTGTCACCGCAGGACTGTTGGCAAGCGATATGGTGGTTTCCAGCCAGAGTGGTACTATGACCGTTACGTTTAAACCGGCCACCACCGTTCCTTCAGGAGGGAAGTTGGTATTAACCATTCCTTCAGCTACCAGTGCCTATGCTGACGGCATGCCCGACGCTACTGGTTGGGATTCGGCGGCACTCCCTGCTGACCTTATTGCCGGTACGTGTTCCGGAACCAACTGTTTTGATACTTCCGGTTCTTTTACGGCAAGTGCCGTTGCCCGAACGAACGCCGGTGCTGGCGTACATACGGTTACCATCACACTTTCATCGGCAGTTAACGCTGGCTCAATTTACAGCTTTCGATTAGGGCATGCTACTACCCCCAACCTGCGTTTTCAAAATCCGGTTGCCAGTGGTACCTCCCACACCCGTGGTTTAGCTGACACCTACAGTATTGAGTTGAAGAGCCAAAATGCAGGTCAAACCGTTACCTATGATGATACTATTATGAAAGTAGCTCCTAATGATGGAGTATTTGTTTCAGCCTCAGTTGAGGAAAATATTACCTATCAGATTAATGATGCAAGTAATGGTTACTCGGGAAACATAGGTGCTGCGGTCAGTGTGTCGCAGTGCAACGCTGGCTCATTTACCACGAGTGTGGCTACGACTCCGTATGGGGTTCCGTTTGGTTCTATCCTTAATTTTGATACGTTTTACCGAGCAGCCCAGTCTCACTACATTGTGACTAACGCTGCTGACGGATAT
>JANLHK010000128.1 GCA_024653645.1 Candidatus Roizmanbacteria bacterium
ACATGGGGTTTCAGTGTCTGTACCAATTTTTCATAATCCGCGTCATGTTTCATAGGTGGAAGACTGATAACCGCGTCAACGCTGCGCAGAGCCATAAGAATTTTTTTGCGCATGCCCTGGGTATGGACGGGTTTTCGTTTTTTTTTAGTTGCGATAAACCAATCGGATTCAAGCGCCACTACTAATGCTTCACCTTCTGCCCGTGCTTTTTGCAGAAACATGATATGGCCGTAGTGCAGCACGTCAAAGCATCCGCCCACCAGAACCATTTTTTTGGAACCCACCACAGAACGAACCGCTGCTATCCGTGATTGAAGAACGCTCATATATTGATTTTTTCACCGATGAGATAGGAAGGTCGATTTTGCGTTTCGCGGTACATCTTGGCAATATATTCACCGATAATACCGATGGTAATGAGCTGAATGCCGCCCATAAACAAGACGGCTACGATCAGTCCTGTCCAGCCGGTTGTCCAGTATTCATGTGATAAGAACAAGCGGCGATAGACAGCATAAATAATGCCAATCGCCCCTAGTAGCGACGTAACAAAGCCGGTGTAGGTGGCAACTCGCAACGGTTTGGTTGAGAAGGAAATAATGCCGTCGAGTGCAAAATTAACCATTTTGGTCAGTGGATAATGGGTTTTTCCTGAATGACGGGCATCGCGGTCAATATACACAGAATCTTCCTTAAATCCTCCCCAGGCAACCAGGCCACGAATAAACTTATTATGTTCCGGAAGGTCAGCAAGGAATTTGGTGACCCGTGCGTCCTGTAGGCGATAATCGCCCACGTCAGCAGGAATGGGGGTATCTGACAAAAAGTTCATAAGGCGGTAAAACCAATACGCCGTTAACTTTTTAAAAAAAGTATCGTTGCGGGTTTTGCGCTTAGCATAGACGATATCGGCGCCTTGTTGCCATTTTTCGATCATATTGGGAATGAGCTCGGGAGGATCCTGCAAGTCGGCATCAATGGCAATTGAACAGTCGCCCGTCACATGGCTGTATCCACACATTAGAGCGTTTTGATGCCCAAAATTGCGCGTTAGAGAAATGATCTTAATGCGCTTGTCCTCGCGTGCTTTTTGTTTCAATAGGGTAAGAGTGGCGTCAGTGGACCCATCATTAACAAAGAGTAATTCAAAGGGGATTGAGGACAGGCTTTTCTTTAAACGATCAATGAGTGGGTCAATATTGCCCTCCTCATTGTGAACCGGAACGACAATTGAAACTAAAAAAGATTTTTTCATGACTATGTTGCGGAGCTGGGAGTCGGACCCAGCCTAAAAGGTTATGAGCCTTTTGTGCGCCGTACACTACTCCGCGATTACCTTGCAGTATAGCAAAAAGACGACATAAATGCGATTTAAGTACGAACCGACTTGCAAATAACTGAAGAGTACGAGTAAGATGAGGTTAAAGAAAGGAGATGAAGAAGAATGGCAGTATCATTTTATGACGTAAAAGCAAAAGCGATGGTTGAGGTTCCTGATAACAAACTGAAGAAAACTAAATACGAGCGCACAACTAAATCGGGAAGCCTGCAAGTGCGTTATGCACTGCGTGGTGAAACTTCCGATGGACGCAAGCTCACCAAATTTGTTAATAAACAAACGTGGGACTCTACGAACGCTCCCATGGAGTAATATTTCTGATTTTTTTGTTCCCGCCCCGTAGCTATAGAGCTATAGGGCGGGATTTGTTGTTATTTCCCTTTTAGTTGCAATATGCAACTCAGTTGCATATAATAGTGCCTTATGCAAACACTGGCCCTACTGATACAGGTACTTAAAAAGAATAAGATACGGATGACAACTATTCGAAAAGCGTTATTGACGCTGTTGTTGTTACGAGCTCAACCCATGAGCGTGTACGATTTTCAGAATCAGCTTAAAAAACAAGGAGTTCTTGCTCATAAAGTAACGCTATACCGTGATATTGAATTACTGTGCAAACTGGGTATTATGCGTGAAGTGAGTTTTACCGATGGTTTTCGTCGATATGAACTGGAGGAGGATCATCATCACCATGCGGTATGCACGGCCTGCAAACAGGTATTTGAAATTAACGATCCTCAACTAGAAAAGGCAGTGTTTTCGTTAGAAAGACGCACCAAAAAACTGCATCATTTTGCCAGCCTCAGTCATCATCTTGAATTTTTAGGAGTATGTACCCGTTGCGTTAAGCGCTCATGAAATACCGGTGGTATGCAATCGGCGTTATGTTTGTGATAATTGTAGGTATTTTTTTCTTATCGCCATCCCGTCAGCAGTCGCCTCAAACCGTGAGTGTTGTTGCCAGCATATATCCGTATGGTTTTTTGGCACAAGCTATTGGCGCTGATGACATTGTCGTGTCTGTCATAGTACCACCAGGCGCTGAAGCTCATGATTTTGAGCCATCACCGAAAGACATTGCAAAACTTGAAGAGGCTGATGTGGTCATTGCAAACGGTGCGGGTATAGAACCATGGTTGGATGAGGTGCAAAAAACTCGATCAAGGTTACAAAAACCTACGCTTATCATGGCTCCTGATGCGGTTGATCCGCATGTATGGCTTGACCCCAATACCATGAAGCGTTTCGCAGCTATATTGTCTGATGAGCTGTCACGCGTTGACCCTCAACGGGCATCGGTCTATGCACAACGTACCGTAGTATTACAAAAACAGCTGACGGCACTTGATGCGCGTATGAAGCAGACATTAAGTAATTGTGAATACACCTCAGCGATTGTTGCCCATGATGCGTTTGGTTATTTTGGCCGTGCGTATGACATCAAACTTATCCCTATTGCCGGCATTTCTCATGAGGATGAGCCATCGGCAAAGAAAATCGCAGAGCTCATTGATCTGATTCGTAGCAATCAGATCCATGCCGTATATTTTGAGTCCTATGCCGACCCGACCTTATCGCAAACACTGGTAGAGGAAACAGGCGTCATCAGCTTGCCGCTTGACCCAGCTGAAACCATCAGCGATGATGATAGTGCTACCACCAATTATTTGACCATTATGGAAGAAAACCGAAAACAATTACAAAAAGGCCTGGTATGTCAGTAGTATCAGCCGTTAAGCTGGTTAACGTCGGGTTTTCGTACGGCACCAATACGGTGCTGAGCACGGTAACAGCAAACATAGAAAAAGGTTCATATGTGGGTATTGTCGGCCCTAATGGTGCTGGAAAAACGACCCTCATTCAAATGATTGTGGGACTCCTGGTTCCATCAACTGGACAGGTAACCATAGTAGGCAAGTCGGTAGAAGAGGCGCAAAAAGCAGGGATGATAGGGTATGTTTCACAGCGGCCAGACAATGCTATCGCTTCTTTTCCCGTAACCGTTTTTGAAATAGTGTCAAACGGAGGGATACATGGTGCCGATAAGGTACAGATGGCACTTCAGGCCGTTGATATGGCGAGCTACACCAACCGACTATTTACTCAGTTGTCAGGAGGCCAGCGACAGCGGGTGTGGATTGCGCGCGCTCTTGCCACACAACCCACCATACTCGTACTTGATGAGCCCACGACCGGCATTGATGTGCGCGAACAGGCACGCTTTTATGAACTATTAGCAGAACTGAACCAACAGCAGCACGTCACTATTTTGTATGTAACTCACGACCTTGATGTCATTGCCAAACAAGCGCAGCAAGTATTATGCATTAATGGAACCATTGCCTGTAGTTTATCAGGACCAGATTTACTATCACCGAATATGATTCGTTCGGTCTATGGAGACCGTATGTCAGTTATTCACCACCATCACCATGGAACTCATACTTGAGCCATTTCAGTATGCCTTTATGGTACGCGCCCTGGTGGCAGGGTTGGTGGTGGGTACCGTCGCGCCGCTCCTGGGGCAATTTATGGTCGTGCGTCGGTATTCGCTATTTCCCGATACCTTATCGCATGTGGCGTTGTTTGGAGTAGCCGTAGCACTTTCATTAGGGGTGCAGCCGGTCGTGGGAGCACTG
>JANLHK010000007.1 GCA_024653645.1 Candidatus Roizmanbacteria bacterium
TAGTACGAAAACTGCAGGAAGCTATTATTGCTCTGCGCATAGAGCGCAATTTCACAAAGCGTGAGATTCTTGAGCTGTACTTTAATACGGTATCATTTGGTGGAAACACCAGCGGCGTAGAGGCAGCCTCGCAACGATATTTCGGTAAACATGCCTCTGAGCTGAACAAATATGAGTCCATATTTATGGCAACACTCCCCGTGGGCCCTTCATATTTAAGCGCCAATCAGAAACTGCAAAAAGAGCGGGTCGTGTATGTCATTGAGGGCATGATAGATGCAAAAACGATCAGTGAAACTGAGGGAAAAAAACTTCAGGAAACCACCATTTCCCTTAATCCTCCCTTAGTATACAAACGGGCACCACATTTTGTTGATTATGTACTGCATGAAATAGAAAAACGGTTTGATAAAGCAACGATCGAAAAAGGACTCATTGTCCATACCACGCTTGATCTTGATTTGCAAAACCAAACACAAAAGTCGATTCTTGATTATGTCTCAAACCAGCAATACAACAACATCCACAATGCCGCAGCGCTGGTTGCCGATCCCCGAAACGGTGATATATTGACCATGGTTGGATCAGGAAACTACTATGACAACAACGGAGGCCAATTCAATGTGGTGTTGTCTCCCCGACAACTGGGCTCAGCTGTCAAGCTAATTACTTATGCTCTTGCCCTAGAGACAACCTATACTCCTGACACCATTATCCATGATGCTCCGGTAACGTTCCGAGAGTATCCCGAATACCGTCCCCGCAACTATGATGGCAAGTTTCATGGCAACGTAACACTGAGATCAGCATTTGCCAATTCATACAATATTCCTGCTCTTAAAGTGGGATATCAATTGGGAATTGATAACGTTGCTGCCATGGGATACAAAATGGGTATTGAGGAACTGAATCCAGAGACCAGCGACTACACTCTTGCCATGGTACTGGGAGGCAAAGAAATGTCACTACTAAGCCTTACTCAAGCCTATGGAGTGGTTGCCAATAACGGACAACGGGTTCCGTTTAATCCATTCCTGTTAGTGACCAACCACCAGGGCTATACCGTGTACAAAAAAACCATTGAAGCAACACCTGTTTTATCATCTAAAACCGCCCAATCTATCTATGACATCCTATCTGACGGTGGTGCACGAGCTCCCGCATTTGGGCGTTCATACCAGTTTGAGTTTCAAGGGCGAAAGGTGGGTATTAAAACCGGCACATCAAATGATAACGTCGATAATACCGCATTCGCTTTTACGCCATCAATGGTAGTGGGAACGTGGATGGGTAACAATGATAATACCCCTATGTACAACATAGCCTCAGGGTATGTAGGCGCCTCTGCCATTATGCACAGTATTACCCAACAGGCATTACAAAAGCAGCTTAGTACTATTTCAATGCAGTCTCAGTAATACATTAAAAAAGAAAAGGGGGTGAATTAAACACAAATGGTAAAAAAAATAAAACAAACAAATGAAACCTTATCGCAATACACCAAAAAAACTGAATTTTGGCTTGGTTTGGCAACTATTTTCATGGTAGCAGCCATTGGTGGAGTTTTTGCCTTCAGAAATGTTGGTACCACAACTCCTCAAAAGACTGATACCGCCCTGGTTACCAGCGTAAGTCCAACTCAGAGTGTGACACCAACACCAACGACAACTCTTAAGAAAGTAACGAAACTGGCAAACACCAGTGGGGTATATACCGAAATGGTGCTTGAAGGAGACAATTTCTGGAAGATATCAGTGCGTGCGTGCGGAATCGGTAACTACTACCGTTCCATACAAGCGTACAACGGGTATACCGATGCAGATACGCTGCATAGCGGTGATGTGCTGACCATAGTCTGCCAAGAGTAATACCTTTGGTATACTTGTCTTCATGAAACGTGGTGTCGATCACATTGGCGTAACCGTATGTTTTTACTGTTACGACGATGCCGGTAGATTATTGCTGCAAAAACGAAGCCAACTCTGTCGTGATGAACAGGGAACCTGGGATTGCGGTGGTGGAGCGGTTGAATTCGGTGAATCATTTGAAGAAGCTGCGATACGAGAAATTCAAGAAGAGTATAGCTGTGCACCCCTCAAACTGACCTTCTGCGGCGTTAATAATGTCCTGCGCACCCATAATAGTATAAAAACCCACTGGGTCTGTTTGGTCTTCGCCGCCCACATTAATCCCAAAGATGTTTCCATTGGGGACACTAAAAAAATAGAAGAGTTAC
>JANLHK010000008.1 GCA_024653645.1 Candidatus Roizmanbacteria bacterium
ACGGAAATAGCGGCGACCATAGCTGCAGCACGGCAACGGCATCCTCAGGCGCGCATCGCAGTACTGTTTCAGCCTCATACGTATTCCCGAACCAGCCACTTTAAAAATGAGTTTATCGAGGCCCTGATTCATGCTGATGAAGTGGGCCTGTTGCCTATTTTTGCCTCCAAACGTGAACGATCAACCGCTCATACCATTACCAGTGAGGAGTTAGTGCAGGAGGCGCAAAAAAATGGACAGGCAGTGCACTCGGTATCCGATGGTGAAGCGGGTATGCTCAGCTGGCTCGACTATTGGTACAAGCCGGGTAATCCTTGGGTTATTATCACGATGGGCGCAGGAAATGTCTATGAGTACAGTCGTTATATAATTACATATCTACAAAATGTTACCGACGCCCGAAGTTAAACAGATACTAAAAAAAAATATCACCATAGGAACGGTACGGTGGGATGTATCATTAAGCACCCTTACTACGATGCGTATTGGCGGTCCGGCATGGGCCGTGGTACAAACCGATAATGTTGATGAAATTCGCTGCGTCTATGATGTGGTTGCTCAAAAGGATATACCACTGTTTGTATTGGGTGGTGGTTCAAATGTGGTGTTTCCTGATGAGGGGTATCCGGGCATCATTCTGAAGCTCCCATTGGGAACTATTAGTACACAGGTGCGCGATAAGAATCGAGTGGCGGTAACCTTTGGTGGCGGATATCTATCCCAGTTGGCGGCTCAAAAGACGGTTGACTTGGGTCTGACCGGATTTGAAAGTATGTATGGACTCCCCGGAACCTTAGGAGGTGCTATTGTCATGAATTCAAAATGGCCGGCGGGCAAGTTTATGACCGGCGATGTGCTGGAATCAGTTCAATATGTGCAACCCGACGGATCACTGAAAACTATGCGCCATGATGAACTTGATTTTTCCTATGGACATAGCAGTCTGCAGGGTAAAAAAGGCTTGGTCACCCAAGCAACCTTTGTTTTTGCCCAGGGCGATCAACAGGAGGGAATGAAACGCTGCATGGAGGTGATGGAATACCGGAAAAAAACACAGCCGCACGGCGTTAAAACAGCCGGGTGCGTGTTTAAGAATATAGGGAAGAGTGAACAGGAGCTGCATGATTTACCCTATGGTTCGGCCGGGTACTTGATTGATCAGGTAGGACTCAAAGGAACCAGTATAGGCGGACTGACGGTGTCATCCATTCATGCTAATTTTTTTATCAATAATGGCACTGCCACTTTCGCTGATTACCAGGCATTAGTTGAGAAGGTTCGCCAAACAGTATATGATAAGTTCTCCATTATGTTAACGGAGGAAGTATATGCAGTACATCATTAACGGCGGTAAGCCGCTTTCGGGTACCATTGATGTTGCCGGCGCTAAAAATGTTGCTCTTAAGCTCATTGTTGCCGCATTGTTGTTAAAAGGAAAATCAACGTTAACAAACGTTCCGCGTATTCGCGATGTGGTTGCACTGGTTGACATTATTAATACGTTGGGAGGCCACGCGGTATTTACTGATGAGCATACTTTAGAAGTTGAAAATACGCTAACAACCCACGTGGTACCGCTGGAGTTGGCGGTGCGCATTCGTGTCTCATTTTTGTTAATGGTGCCGTTGCTGCATACGTTTCGTAAGGCACAGGTACCCAATCCCGGAGGTTGCCGGTTGGGAGCACGCCCGGTGGATCGCTTAGTGGAAAGCATCACGACGTTTGGCGGCAGCATCTCCTATTCCTCAGAAGATGGATATTATTATGCACATGTCGAAGAAGCATTCACTCCTGGTGAGTATACGTTTGCAAAACCGAGCCATACTGGCACTGAATTTGCCCTCATGAACATGAGTAGAATACAGGGGAAAAGCGTGATTCATAACGCTGCCCATGAGCCGGAGATTGATGAGTTGATTACGTTTCTGAATGCAGCCGGAGCCCATATTGTGCGCGAAGGTAATGATATTGTCGTTGAGGGCAATGATGCATTGCAGGGGGTGGAGCAGCGGGTGGGAAGCGACCGTAATGAAGTTATATCATTTATCGTATTGTCAGCCTTATGTAAGGGTTCCATTATCATTAACAATGTATCGCTTAAACCCATACAGACTTTTTTGGACTACTGTAAGCGCGTGGGTATTACCTATACTGAATCCAACGGCACCTTCCAGCTACAGGTAGCAAAAACCATTTCATCTAGCGATATCGTAACGGCACCGCACCCGGGATTTATGACTGACTGGCAGCCGTTATGGGCAGTCCTTATGACCCAGGCTCAAGGAGACAGCACGATCCATGAAACGGTATTTGAACAGCGGTTTAATTACGTGCAGGAGCTGAACAAGCACGGGGCTCAGATTGAGTTTTTTGATCCTACGATAACAGATCCTAGCGGGACGTATCAGTTTGCTGTTCCGCCGGGCACCACACCGGTGAACCAGGCTATTCGCATTCACGGACCCACTCAGCTGCACAATGCTGCAACCGTTATTACCGACATGCGCGCCGGCGCGTGTTTGCTGTTTGCTGGACTTATTTCCTCAGGTAAGAGCGTCATTAGTGGCGCTGAACAAATAGAGCGAGGCTACGAGGATTTAATAGAACGCCTGCAGAAGTTGGGAGCCGATGTTCGATCAATTGAAGAATAATACACAGTTATTCAAACGATCCCTCATCATGAC
>JANLHK010000009.1 GCA_024653645.1 Candidatus Roizmanbacteria bacterium
CACCATAGCCTGCTCGATATGGGGTGGGGCAGACGCCGGATTGCGGTATTTTACTGGATTGTGTCAGGCATTTTGGGCACCTTTGCCCTCACGGTCAGCTCGCAGCAAAAATTTGTGGGATTCTTAATTATCGGCGCGCTGTTAATCGGCATTGTACTGTGGAGCTATCAAATGCGTAAACAGTTACAGGAGCGGGTATAGACTAGTATGAAAGAGAAGTTGTTTATTATGCTGAGTGCATTGGTGGTATTCTCAGTGGGCTTTTTTTCGTATCAACTCATCTATCCTGATAATTTGTTCTCACGGATGTTCCAGAACAAAGGAGATTTGCGGGTCGAGTCTCGTCCCGAGGGGGTCAGCGTGTTTATTAATAATCGTTTGGTGGGCGAAACCCCCCTGCAGCTATCATTGGCAGAGGAGGTGTATGAGGTAAAGTTGGTGCCTGAGGCAAGCAAGGACAAGACCTACATGACCTGGAGCGATAAAATCCGGGTGTACCGTGACTCAACCTCATTCATTAATCGGGTATTGGCAGCCGATAGTCAGGATATGGCAGGGGAGATGCTGCGTCCGGAAAAAAGTGGCAGCTCACGGGGGCAGATACTCATTACTACTGAGCCATCAGGGTTGTTTGTGTCGCTTGATGGGGAAGAGCGCGGATTGTCGTCACTGTTCATTGATAATATTCCGAGCGGAAGCCATGAATTGACCATACAAGGTGAAGGACTACTGCCCAGAACCGTACCGGTTAAGGTAACTGATGGATACAAAATCCTTATTGATGTGTCGTTGGCTATTGACCGGCAGTATGTGGCCAAAAAAAAGGAGGCAAATAAAAAAACGGCAGAAGAAAAAAAGAAGGTGGCGGGAGGGACTGTTGTTATTCAGCCAACCGATACGGGCTGGCTGCGGGTGCGAAGTGCCCCATCACTTGATGCTAGCGAATCGGCAAAAATTGATGTAGGCGCACAAGCACCATTCTTTACTCAAGAAAATGGGTGGTACGAAATTGAGTATGAGGAGGGGAAGCGAGGCTGGATAAGTGCTGATTATGCTGCCATAGTTCCTGAAACAACCCCATAAATGGGAAATGTTTGCTGAAGTTTGCCGAGCAAATGATGCCCAATCACTGCACATGAAGCGCGCTTAACTTCTGTGAGTGGGCGTTGCATGTAATCGGTATCATTAAGATATGACTGGGCATGTTCGGACAAATCGTTGATATATGCCTTAAATAATCCTTCCTCAATTTCACGATGCCAATCAGTAAAGGGAATATTGTAGGGTAAATCAATACCAAAGGCCTGGGTAACGCCTTGGTGCCTATGAGCTATTTGAAGATATATGCCTTTAGTGAGGTACTTAATAAGTGCCTGATACCCCGATGTAGTTTGAACAATTTTTGTCATATCAGTTGAAGGGGGAAATTGGTGCCATGCCCCATCAAATTTCAGGCAAAAATTACGAGGATTTACTGTAAAGTGAATTGGGTCATGGTCGGGCATAGTAACATGCCCCTGCAGACACATGAGGTAAGGATCTTTATCGTAGTAGGCTCGCATACTTGCCTTTCCGCAGGTAATACCAACCGAAAGTGAAATGTTTCCCCAGTTGCCGGGCAAAAACTCAACAGTATTAAATCCAATGGGCTCTGCACTTAAAACAGAATGTAATTGACGCCGAGCTACAACGGGTAGATTGTCGCTCGGTTGTATTCCCAACGGGTACTCAAGACAGAGGCGTTGATATAAGTAGCTGTCATGCGGATACAAGTTGGTGTCGGGGAACACAAGGGTTTGCTGTTGGATGAGAGGTACATTGTCGGGGTGATGGGGATTAATAAAGAGAGGACTTTGGCTTTCGCTGGTTTGCAGGTGATGTTCGTTTATCATAGGCACCAGTGTATCACGCGTGTCCAGATCAACAACTTGCCCTTGCAAAGTAATTTGTCCACAGGTATAATCGATCTTCACACGGGATCGTGGCTGATTAGTATATTGAGTACACAACGTTATAAATTTTATACAACGTAAATAACATGGCAAAAGGCGTATATGAACGAAACAAGCCTCACTTGAACATTGGTACCATTGGTCACGTTGATCATGGTAAAAGCACTCTCACAGCGGCAATTCTGACCGTATTATCAAAGAAAGGTCAGGCAGAGGCCATGACCTACGAGCAAATTGATGCGGCTCCTGAAGAAAAGGCTCGTGGAGTTACGATCAACGTACATCACTGTGAGTATGAGACGGACAAGCGTCACTATGCTCATATCGATTGTCCCGGACACGCAGACTACATTAAGAACATGATTACCGGTGCAGCTCAGATGGATGGAGCTATCCTGGTTGTTTCTGCTCCCGATGGTCCTATGCCTCAAACCCGCGAGCATATCTTGCTTGCCAATCAGGTAAACGTACCATCAATCGTCGTATTCTTAAACAAGTGCGACATGGTGTCTGATCCTGAATTGCTTGATCTGGTCGAGATGGAAGTTCGTGACCTTCTGACCAAATACAAATTTCCTGGAGACAAAGTTCCGGTCATTCGCGGTTCAGCCCTGAAAGCCTTAAACGGTGATCCTGAGGCAGAAAAGCAGATCTTGGAGCTGATGAAACAGGTTGACGAATACATTCCTGAGCCAACGCGCGATGTTGATAAGCCTTTCTCGATGCCTATTGAGGATATTTTCTCAATCAAGGGTCGTGGAACGGTTGCAACTGGTCGTGTATCACGGGGAAAGATTAAGGTCAACGAAGAGGTCGAAATTGTGGGTATTCACGATACCAAAAAAACGATCATCACGGGCGTTGAAATGTTCCGCAAGAGCATGGAAGAGGCACAGGCAGGTGATAACGTTGGATTACTGCTTCGCGGCATAGAAAAAGAAGACATTATGCGCGGACAGGTCATTGCCAAGCCGGGTTCCATTAAGCCTCACAAGAAATTCCAGGCTGAGCTCTATATCCTTAAAAAGGAAGAAGGAGGTCGTCATACCCCATTCTTCAATGGATATCGTCCCCAGTTCTTTATTGGAACTTCTGACGTGACCGGAGAGGTAAAGCTTCCTGGTGGAGTTGAAATGGTTTCACCGGGTGATAATGTAAAGATAGACGCAGAGTTAATTTACCCTATTGCTATTGAAGAGGGCATTCGTTTTGCTATCCGTGAAGGAGGCAAAACCGTCGGTGCCGGCGTTATTATTAAGGTTACTGAGTAAATTACAGTTATTTGAGTGTGCTTGAGAGGGAGGCAGACCCTCCCTTTCATCACCGCTCGAGAAGCAAATTAACAAGGATATGCCAACGGGAAAAATTAGAGTACGATTGAAAGCCTATGATCACCGGCTGTTGGAGGACGCGTGCGAGAAAATCGTAGGCGCGGCCATTAAAACCGGAGGTCGGGTGGTGGGTCCAGTACCGCTGCCAACGAGACGCTCACTGACTGTCGTCAACCGTTCACCATTTACCGATAAGGATAGTCGTGAATACTTTGAAATGAGAGTGCATAAACGAGTGATTGAAATTGTAAATCCTACGATTCAAACCATTGATGCATTGACGCATCTTGATATTCCCTCTGGCATTGACGTTACTATCAGAATGTAATATAATATCGGCGCATGCTAACGAGACATAAAGAGCATGATTTAACTTTAGTAGAGTAAAACGTTAACAGATGGGGGACTAATAAGACCCAGTCTGGGTCTTTTTTTTTGACTGAACATGCATATAGCACTATTGACACAAAAAGGTAAACAACAGCAAGCATTCGTCAACGACGAGCGTATTGTCGTAACCCATCTCCATGTTGAACCTACCTACGTTATGGGGTTCCGCACACAATTGGTGGATGGCTACTGGGCGCTTAAGATTGCCTATAGTGCTGCCCGCTCAATGGAACGCGTCGGCAAACCCCTGCGGGGCCTGTTGAAAGCGGCCGGCATTGAAACCCCGCTTCGATACACCACCGAATTCCGCATTGACTCCTCACTCAACCCCACCCTCAACATCGACAACCCCGATAAACCAACCCTGACCGTTGGAGACAAAACCTACCACATGGGTATGCACCTGAAGGCCACTGAGTTATTCGCTATCGGTGACATGATTCGCGTGAGTGGAACCTCAAAAGGAAAAGGATTTCAAGGTGTTATGAAACGACATGGATTTGCTGGCGGACCGGCGTCCCATGGCCAATCAGATCGCGAGCGATCTCCTGGCTCTATTGGTCAGCGCACGATTCCCGGCCGTGTATACAAAGGTAAGAAAATGGCAGGACGTATGGGAAGCGATCGTATAACCATTAAAGGATTGCGCATTGAAACCGTTGCTGATGAGCTATTAACCATTCGGGGATTAGTTCCCGGCGGACCCCACGCGATTGTCGAGGTATACAAAAATTAACCCCTAACTATATGGCAAAAGAACTACAATTACCCGTATTCGGAGGAAAAGCAAAAGAGGTTGTGAGTGTACCACGCGATATGTTTGGACTGCCATGGAATGATATGCTCATTGCCCAGTATGTTCGTGTGTACCTGGCAAACCAGGCACGTAATCTTTCCTTAGGAAAAACTCGTTCAAATGTACAAGGCTCAACCCGCAAGATCTACAAGCAAAAGGGAACCGGTCGTGCCCGTCACGGCGATATTAAAGCTCCCGTGTTTGTGGGTGGTGGACTGGCTCACGGACCGAAGAATGAAAGCCCCCGCCTTGAAATGAATAAGAAGATGAAACGCAAATCGTTGTTCGTCGCCCTGTCAAAACTCATGAAGGAAAAACACATTAATGTTATCGCTGACGCGGCCTTATCTCAGGCAAAGAAAACCAAGGATGCCTCTACGGTTGTTGCGAAGCTTATGGGAGAAAACAGCAAAAAAATATTACTGGTCACTCCCCACAGCAGTGAAGCAAAGCGACAGTACACCAATCTTACTAACGTTACGGTGACCGAGGTATCAGGTATGAACGCGTATATGTTACTGAACCATAAGCAGGTGGTACTAACGCCCGCTGTTATTGAAGAAATGAAAGTACAGTTTAGCCCGAAAGAGGCACCGAAAGCGTAATATGCACACACTCAAAAAAGGGATTATCACTGAAAAAGCCATGTTGATTAATAACGTGTATGTGTTTGAGGTTAACCCCAAGGCTACCAAGCAGGAAATTGCCACAGCCATCGAGGCTGCCTATGGCGTAACCGTGGGACCCGCCGGTGTGCGCACGGCGGTGGTGAAAGGGAAAGTGAAGTCGGTTGGTCGCAAGCGCATTCAAAAACAGAAACCGCTTAAGAAAAAAGCGTACGTTACCCTTATTAAGGGAGATATTGCTGACCTGAAAGTCAAATAATATAGTTGAATAACGAATATGAAACAAACTAGAATTAAAGCATTAACACAGATAGTATCCAACCACGCGTCGCGAGACAGCGCAGGGCGGGTCAGTGTTCGTGGCCGTGGCGGTCGTTCGAAACGGTATTACCGCATGATTGACTGGAAGCGCGATAAGCGTGATATGAGTGCGGTGGTGCAGGGAATAGAATACGACCCCAACCGTACCTGTAATATTGCTCTGTTGCGCTATCAAGACGGTGAATTGCGCTATATTTTGCATCCCCAGGGGTTGAATACCGGTGACACCATTATGGCAGGCACTGCAGCCCCGATTAAGGTGGGTAATGCCATGCCGTTATCAGCCGTGCCGGTGGGTATAGCGGTACATAACGTCGAATTGCTGGCGGGCAACGGTGGCATTTTAGGTCGTAGTGCTGGAAATGGGTTAACCATTATCAGCAAGGAAGACGACTATGTCATTGTTAAATTACCCTCAGGAGAGCTTCGCAAGGTGCCATCTGGCTGTTATGCTACAATTGGAGAGGTTGATAACGAAGGAAACAAGCATAAGATCATCGGAAGTGCTGGTCGTAACCGTCATCGTGGTCGACGTCCAAAGAATCGTGGTGTGGTGATGAGTCCTCGATCTCATCCTCACGGTGGAGGAGAAGGACGATCGGGTGAGGGTATGAATCCCAAGACTCCATGGGGTAAGCCAGCACGGGGAGTTAAGACACGGAAGCGCAATCAAGCGAGTACGAAATTAATTATTAAACGAAGAAAATAATATGTCACGTTCACTGAAAAAAGGTCCTTACATAGACCAAAAATTACTGAAAAAGGTAGAAAAGCAACAGGCCTCGGGGAAAAAGTCCCCTATTCAAACATGGGCCCGTGCTAGCCAAATTCCTCCGGAGTTTGTTGGTTATACCTTTACGGTGCATAACGGCAAAAAGTTTATTGAAGTATTTGTGAACGAGGCTATGGTGGGACACCGATTGGGTGAGTTCTCACCGACCCGTACCTTTAAGTCACACGGTCGCATTACAAAACGAGTTCTTGAAAAGACATAACCTATGGAAAAACGAGTCATTATTAAATACGTACGCATGTCAGAGAAAAAACTGCGTATTTTAGCCGATAACTATACCGGTAAGCGTGTGGATGAAGCAACGGCTGTTATGGAGTTGGCAAATAGCAAAGGGGCAAAGCTGCTGAAAAAAGCGGTTGAGTCTTGTGCTGCCCTGTTTACCAAAGACGAGATGCCGCACTTACTGATAAAGGGATTAATTATTGACAAAGGTCCCCGTTTTAAACGCTGGAGACCGGGTGGTCGTGGCGTTGCAAAGAAATATGAACATAAAAGTGCTCACATACAAGTAGTGTTAGAACATCATGGGAAATAAAGTAAATCCAAACGGATACCGATTGGGCATACTCCATACCTGGAGTAGTCGTTGGTTTGCACCCGACAAGCACCAGTATCGCAAGTACTTGTTTGAGGACGTTCAGATTAGAAAAATGTTGCGTGAGCGATTTATGAACGCTGGATTGGTGAGCGTTGAAATTGAACGCAGCTTGTCAGGTATGCGCATTGTCATGAGTGCGGTGCGCCCCGGTATCATTATTGGCCGTGGTGGAAAAGGACTTGAGGATTTGCGCAAGGTTATCCTGACGCTGCTCAAAGTGCCGGTGGCTGAACAAAGCAAATATACGTTGGACCTTAAAATTGAACAGTTTAAGAAACCGTTCTTAAGTGCACGCTATACCGCTGATTATATTGCTGAGCGCATTATTAAGAATTTTTCGCATCGTAATTTGGCTCATAATACGATGGATCGTGTCATGGAAAGCGGCGCCAAAGGCGTTAAAGTCATGTATGCGGGCCGTATCAGAGGTGCTCGTATCGCACGTCGAGAAAAATATCAATTGGGAACTGTGCCGTTGTCTTCTATCCGTGAGGATGTCGATTTTGCGCATACGCCCGCCCTCACTCGTAATGGTTATGTCGGTGTAAAAGTTTGGATTTGTAGGACCACTACTACCTAATATGTTACTAGCACCACGAAGAACCAAGTATCGTAAGCAGTTCAGAGGCGTGTTTCGCCGTATAGCCATTAAGGGTAACAACCTGAACTATGGTAAGTTTGGTTTGAAAACGCTTGAGTCATATTGGATAACCGATCGGCATCTTGAGGCAGTTCGTGTCGTATTGGCACGGGAA
>JANLHK010000011.1 GCA_024653645.1 Candidatus Roizmanbacteria bacterium
ATCTTTTCTACGGGGTGAGCTTGTACTACTTATACCAAAAAAAAATACTGCGACCCTTGTTTTATATAAGCGCGGTATTTATGTTTTTTGTGGTCATGGTGCAGCATAAAGATATTGCCCGTTACAGTATTCCTATGTTGCCCGGCGCATTAATTGCTGGTGAGAAGTTTTTTACTTCAAAAGCATTTATCGTAGTTTCACTGTTTCTGCTTCCTGCCCTCTATTTTTACGCATGGAATTTCATGCTTGAGAATCGTGCACCGATTACTGATTGGGCACCGTTTCAATAAGGCAGTATGAGTGACACATCATCACTGACCTTTATTACCGGCAATAAGGCGAAGGCCGAGCTTTTAGCGAGGTATCTCGATTATCCTATCACGCACAAAGACATTGATCTTATTGAAATTCAGTCATTGGATGTGCAAGAGGTTGCGGTTCATAAAGCGAAAGAGGCATATGCTCATATTAAGAGTCCGGTTTTGATAGAGGATACGTCACTGGAATTTAACGCGCTGGGTAAATTGCCGGGAACGCTTATCAAGTGGTTTTTGCATGAGCTGGGTAATGATGGGTTATGTACCTTGCTGAATCAGTATTCTGATAAACGGGCAACGTGTATAGTGATGTTCGTTCTGTATGACGGCAAAGCAATTACGACGTTCAGCGGTGAAATGAAGGGTATGATTGCCACCAAACCCAAAGGCACCGGTGGTTTTGGATGGGACCCTATTTTTATCAGTGAAGGCTACGTGCAAACACGGGGGGAAATGAGCAGACGTGAGTATGACGCCACATCACCACGACGAATTGCTACCGAGAAGCTCTCTACGTATTTACACAGATGATACAATTCTGTCATGACTGATAAACCCGGCGTTGAACAATTCTTGAGCAAAACTAGGGTGAGTCGCAGAGATTTTTTAAGAATGGCAGCTCCCGGTGCAGCTGTAGGCATTGGCGCATTCCTTGCTGCGTGTAAAAAAGGGACAGAAGTTACGCCACCACCACCGACTCAAATTCCATCGCGGCCCACTGAACAACCAACCCCGACTATTACAGAGCCGGTTGTGCGACGTAATCCGGTTGATGTGATTAATGAAATTAACAAGAACAACCCGTCAATAGTTGATGTGGGCATTACCCAACAAGACGGGAGCATCACCACCATTCATGTCGTGAACCTCCACCCTACCTATCGAACCATGACATTGAATCCAGAATTGTTAGTGAAACTAGATGGACTCGTATACCAAGTATTACCGTCAGAAACCGATACTCGCTATGCGTCCGGAGAACGCATGCTTATTATGTGGGATGCGTTAGGGGGCGATATGTTTAAAGGGAAAAATCCCATTGTTCCTGAGTTGGGAACCTATCCATTAACCATAACCTATGACAATGAAGGGAAAGGATTTCACGTGACCTTTATCCCCGTTGATTACACAACGCCAGCCTCGCCTAATCATATTGAAGGATTAGCTACTGAATGGTGTCAGGGATCAACCGGAGTTGCCCTGCCCAATGAGAGCCAACAGACGCAGGATGAGATACGGTGCAATGGGTTTGGCTATGCTGCCCGACTGGCTTCACAAGGAGACTCGTATGAAACATACACGTCCTTTGTTCATGAGCATCCCTTAGCGGTTCCCGGTCTCCCAGCGCAGAGCATACCACCACTGAGTACTCAACACTATCAAGAGATGGTCGATGCACTGCACGGGACCATTCCTTTAATTGAGTATCCGTAAGGCTATTTTTTCTTCCAAACCACTTTGGTGTACAGAATGTAGGAATAGGGAATGATTATAAAGATAATGATTGATGCTTTGTATACGATCCAGCTGTGGATTTCCATGAATCCTAGATTAAACACCGTATCCCCGATATATTTCAGTGCCAGGCTTAAACCAAATCCCTGGATTACCAGCGAACCGGATGAAATGAGGTTAAAGATAAATAGCTTCCCCATAAACACCAATGGTCCTCCGGTAATGCGGTGGTGCTTAAAGCTCCAGAAATTGTTGAGTAAAAAGTTTGAAATGATGGCAACTTCAGCGCTCAATACATTTGATAGAACCTTAGGTCCGTTGAACAGGTGAATAAGCAGATAGGCGATGCCAAAGTCTAAAATAAACCCGGTACTGCCTACCACTATATACTTAATGAAGCTTGAGTTAAACAAGATGTAGCTCACGATGCCCATGATATATTCTTTTGCATTTATTTTTGATTGCCCATAGGTCCGGTCAATGAAGTGAATCGGCACCTCATCAATGCGCGCTCCTAGCTTTAGTGTTTTATCCAAGAAGGCAATCTGGAATAAATAGCCGTGATACTTTCCCATCTCTGGGAGGTTTTTTTGTGCCACCCATGCCTTGATCATACGGTACCCGTTCGTCCACTCTCGTTGCCTCAGGTTCATAAAACCCAAGCGAACAATGAGATTTGCGCCAACTGAAAGCAGTTTGCGGTACCAACCCCAGTTATCGGGAATGGAACCTCCGGGCATGTAACGCGAGCCAATAACCATATCAGCTCCCCGCTCAATTTGCTGTACCAGTTTTGGTAAGTCCTTGGGATTGTGCGACCAGTCGGCATCCATCTCCACCAGAACGTGTGCATCAAGCTCATCAAGGCCATACCGAAAACCTCGCTGGTATGCCTTACCCAACCCTTCCTTATTCCCCTCAATCAAATATAAATTGCTATATTTTTTTTGCAGCTGTTTCACCACTTTTCCGGTTCCGTCAGGTGAACGGTCATCAACCACCAACACCAACAATTTCCAGTTTTGAATGGTTTTTCCCACATCAAATAATGCCTTAATGAGTGAGCTGACATTTTCTTTTTCGTTGTAGGTGGGCAATACGACGACGATATTTTTTTCTTTCATAGGTTTACCTCTTTCTTAAAATAGGCAATGGTTTTTTTTAGTCCGTCTTCCAAATGCACGTTCGGTTCCCATTTCAAAATGGTTTTTGCACGCGTAATGTCGGGCTTGCGGCGTGAAGGGTCATCCACGGGCTTATCCTTATGAACAATAGTCGACTGACTGCCGGTCAGAGCCAGTACTTGCTGAGCTATGTCCAGCATGGTGCGCTCATGGGGGTTGCCCAAATTAAAGATAGTGGTTTCAATTTCTTTGGTTTGTGATAGTGCCATTAAGCCGGCAACCATATCATCGACAAAACAGAACGAGCGGGTCTGCTTACCATCACCATAGATAGTAATGGGCTTACCGGTCAGCGCTTGGGTAATAAAATTGGAGACGACTCGTCCATCATTTTGTTCCATGTTGGGGCCATAGGTATTAAAGATTCGCGCTATCTTTACATTTACCGCATCTCGGTGGATATAGGTATAGCACAGGGCTTCGCCAAACCGCTTTGCTTCGTCATAGCAGGATCGTGGCCCAAACGAATTAACATTACCCCAGTAGGTTTCCTTTTGGGGATGTTCAAGTGGGTCTCCATACACCTCAGAGGTAGAAGCATACACTAACCGTGCTTTTGTTTTGCGGGCAAGCTGCAACAAGTGACGCGTGCCGGTTGAGCTGGCGAGTAACGTTTCCTCAGGATGATTGGCATACTGAATGGGTGAAGCGGGAGAGGCAAGGTGAAAAATAATCGTGAAGGGCACCGTTTGTAATGGTTCAAGTGCCGTAGGATTGGTAATGTCGCCTTCGATAAAATGGAGCCGGTCGTGGTTCAAGTATTGCTCGATATTTTTTTTGCGGCCGGTAATGAGATTATCAATAATCCATACGGTGTCGCCTTGATCAAGCAACGTTTTCGTAAGGTTTGATCCAATGAAGCCAGCGCCTCCGGCTATCAGTACGGTTTGCATGTGTTAGTCAGGGTCTCCCCACTGAAACGTATGAAAAACCCTTTTCGCGCACGGTCACAGGATCATATATGTTTCGGCCATCAATAATAGCGGGGTGTCGCATTAATTTATGCACGGCCGTAAGATCGATTTGCTTAAACTCATTCCATTCGGTGAGAATGAGAAGAAGATCGGCGTCTTTGACTGCGTCATATGAGGTTTTTGCGTAGGTGATCTTGGATCCTATTTGTTTTTTGACGTTTTCCATGGCTTCGGGATCATACACCGTGATATGGTACCTACGGTCTTCCAGTAGTTCATGAATAATGTGAATAGGAGGGGATTCTCGGATATCGTCGGTATCAGGTTTAAAGGCGAGTCCCCATATAGCAATGTGCTTGGTGTCGTCCATCTCTTTTATTTTTTTCAGTATTTTTTTGCGTGCAGAAATGTTAATCTGATCTACTTCTTTGAGTAGCGCCATGTCAACGTCAAATGACTCGCCAGTATGGATCAGAGCCTTGACGTCTTTGGGCAAGCAGCTGCCGCCATACCCAACGCCGGGATACAAAAATAATCGACCGATGCGCTTATCCATACCCACGGCATGCAGCACCTCGTCGACATTGGCATTTGATGCCTCAGCAAGGTTGGCGATCATGTTGGCAAATGAAATCTTGGTTGCCAGCATAGCATTTGAGGCGTATTTAATAAGCTCAGCTGAAGCAAGGTTGGTGATAATCCGCTCGCCATCAATGGGTTTATGTAGCTTCAGTAAGGTATCGATGGCAGTCCTTGAGTTTGATCCAATCACAATGCGATCTGGATGCAGGGTGTCGCCGAGTGCGGTGCCTTCACGTAAAAACTCAGGGCATGAGGCAACATCAAATTGTACTTCGGGCTTTTTAACGCGGGTAATGATTTCGGCTACCTTCAGGTTGGTGCCCACGGGTACGGTGCTTTTGCATGAGATGACGGTATAGGGATTGGTCAAGTGCTTTCCGATTTGTTCAGCAACGCCTAAGACCGCGGTTAAATCAGCCTCACCATTTTGTTTGGGAGGGGTACCAACGCCGATAAATACCACTTCTGCGCCTGCAAGTGCTTCTTTAAAGTCGGAGGTAAAACGTAATCGCTGTGCTTTGAGGTTTTTTTGCAACAATTCCTCAAGACCGGGTTCAAAAATGATGGGATCACCACTCTGCAGACGCTTCAGCTTTTCAGCGGTGTGGCCAATAACCCACACGTCGTTGCCCAGGTGAGCAAATACGCATGCGGTTACCAAACCAACATATCCATGCCCAACAATGGCGAGCTTCATACAGGCTATAGTAGCGCAATAGCGCTACAATTGCAATTGTACCTCCCTCATTCCCTCCTCAAAGCTCTTCATGGGATGGAAGGTATTTTTAGTACTGGTAATGGTGGCATATTGGGGCCGCAGCGCATGGCCCGCAAAGAAGCTGGCGTAGGATGTCGGGTGTATACGGGCATTTTTAATATCGAATACCTGCGCAATGGTGATGCCGGCCTCATAGGGTGATAGGCTTGAACTGCCCACAATATGAAATATCTCCGGAGAAAAATGAGTGAATAGGTACGAGAGGGAATGGGCAATATCGTCAATGAAAGTAGGTGTCATGGCGGCGTCTGTAACCATGGTGAGTTCTTGCCCAGACAGCATCAGTTCCCGCAGTCGCGTAGCAAAGTCTTTTTTTTCAGGGCAATGGGCCCGGTACGGATAAGCAAACCGTACAATCATGGCCTTATCTTTGACCAGTTGTTCCCCTTCATGCTTAGTCTTGCCATATACGGAGATAGGGTTAGGAACAGATAGTTCGTCGTAGGGCGGATGAGTGCCGGAAAATACGAAGTCGGTTGAAATATAGATAAAGGGTTTATGCGTTTTTTGCGTTGCATCGAATAAGTTGCGCGTTCCATCAACATTGACCACATGAGCACGTTCAGGTTCTTTTTCTGCACCGTCAACATCGGTATAGGCAGCCAAATGAAGAAACAAGTCGTACGACAGGGACTCCAGGACCGGTTCCACTTGTTCGGGGGCCGTTATATCAACGTCTTTTTGAGACAAGGGAATAAATTCAAATTGAGGAGACAGCAACTCGACGATGCGTGAGCCGACTAAACCTGAGGCACCAGTCAGGGCAATTTTCATATTATTTCCCCCCGTACTGTTGCTCATAGTAGGCGTGATACGTGCCGGATTTTACCCGTTTCCACCAGTCTTGGTTCTGGGTATACCACTCAATGGTTTTTTCAAGCCCTTTGCGTAGATCTGCATACTGTGGCGACCATCCCAGTTGGGTATGGATCTTGCTCCAATCAATGGCATAGCGTCGGTCATGGCCCGGCCGGTCCTTCACATATTCAATAGATGTTTCGTCTTTTCCCATAATGGCAAGAATTGTTTTAATAATCTCAATATTAGGTACGTCTTGGGTCATGCTACCCACGAGGTACGTTTCACCCACGGTTCCTTTGTGTAGTACTGCATCAATAGCGCTACAATGATCTTCCACATACAGCCAGTCGCGTACATATAATCCGTCGCCGTATACGGGTACCTTTTTGCCTTCAAGGAGGTTAGTAATGGCAAGGGGGATCAGTTTTTCGGGAAACATATAGGGGCCGTAGTTATTGGCGCAGTTTGAAATGGTAATGGGAAGTCCATAGGTATCGTGATAGGCGCGCACCAGATGGTCGGATCCTGCTTTAGAAGCAGAATACGGGCTGTGCGGATTATACGGCGTTGTTTCATTGAATTTATCGGTGCTTCCCAGCTCAAGCGCTCCAAATACTTCATCAGTTGAGATGTGGTGAAAGCGCTGTATATGCGCTTCCCGTGCTGCCTCCAGTAATACCTGCGTGCCCAGTACGTTTGTTTTCACAAAGGGGGTGGAGTCCAAGATTGAGCGGTCAACGTGTGACTCAGCAGCAAAATGCACCACGGTATCACTGTCTTTCATGGCCACCCGTACCGCCTGCGCGTCACAGATATCTCCCTGGACAAAACGGTAATGGGGGTTGTTCTGGACCGAAACGAGATTCTCAAGATTACCGGCATATGTTAGCTTGTCAAAATTGACAATGTAGTCGTCAGGATGTTTTTTGAGCCAATAGAGAATAAAGTTTGATCCGATAAATCCAGCGCCGCCGGTTACCAATAATTTCATAGTTTGTTTTTCCACTCACCGCTATCAAGCTCTTCTTGAGTGAAGTCTACCTGTTCCCCTTTAAGTTCAGGATCATAGGCAGGATCGGGATAATTCACTAGCCAACCATCCTCAGTGCCGATGTTCTCCAGTCCGGTTGGTACCATTTTGGGAATAAAGAGTCGCATGGGAGGGTTCGAGGTAAGGATATGTTCCTCACGCTTGCCGTCGACATACAGAATAACCTTCATAGTTCCTTTTATACACACATACCGCGCGGCACGCACTTTGTGCAAGTGATACCCCTTGAAAGCGCCGGGTTTGGCGCAGCTTAAATACACCACCGTTTTATTCTCGTCCTTAAACATTTCAATAAGGAACCCATTTTCATTACCCGACAAGTCTTTGGTCATAACTTTTTTTGCTTCTTCTGTTTTGACGTGCATGATAACTGTAGTACTTATAATCCTTTGTTAAACGATTCAATAAATCCCGGGTTTTGCTTGTTGGCCCAGTACATGTTTGCCTGCAGCAGAGTATCGAAAGTGCCGGCATCCTGCCAATAGCCATTTAATTCTGCCCAGGAGAGTGAGCCTTCTTTGACATAAAAGTTATTGACGTCGGTGATTTCCAGCTCGCCTCGTGCCGATGGGGTGCATTGGCGAATAAAATCAAACACCCGATTGTCATAAATATACAAACCGGTTACCGCATAGTTGGACGGAGGGTTAGCTGGCTTTTCAATAATCTCAACTACTTTTGATGGATCGGCTTCGTCAAAACGTACCACACCAAACCGTTTTGGATCAGGAACTTTTTTAACAAAGACCTGTGCGCCGCGTTGAAAATGTTTAACCGGTTCAGAGATATCAGCATCAGTGGTGTTGTCACCCAAAATGACGGTGATTGAATCGTTGTCAGCAAAGTTTTCTGCCAATGACAGGGCATCCGAAATACCACCATCAGGCTTTTCCTGAAACGCATATTCAAGATGGGTAAGGCCCAGTTCCTTGCCGTTTTTAAGCACCCGCAAAAAATGCCCGGCATGCGGGCCTGATGCCACAATCATGACATCGGTAATGCCGGCATTCACCAGCGTTTGGATAGGGTAATACACCATCGGTTTGTTGTAAATAGGGAGCAGATGCTTATTGGTCGCGTGAGTTAATGGGTACAGTCTAGTTCCGAGCCCACCGGCAAGTATAACGCCTTTCATAGTTAGCTGGTTGTAAATACAACTTGTAATATGAGCATTGCGATTAACGCAATAAAAAGATATTCTAGCACAATTTTCTTACTCAACGTTTTGGTTAACACGTGGTGGGCCAGTGCCCATACGAGATAGTACACAATAGCCCCGTACAGCAATATAAGCTTAGCCTGGGGGTTATCAAGAAACAGAAATAGGAGAAAGCTAATGCCGGCGTAACCGGTGAGCAGTATGTATTCAATGGGATGCATAGGTGTTACTCCTTACAATATACTCCCGGGATTAATAATAAGGACGCCGGCAATAAGCACGGCAAGCAGTACCAGATGTACATACGTTTTGGTAACTCGTCCCTGTTCGTTTCTACGCGCCATCACATACATATCAATGGCCAGTGCGGTTACCAGTATGGCTAAAATGGCTAGGGCAACTCGTTTGCCCATAGCCTGCATATCAATAACTGGTTTTTTGATAACCGCCCCCTGAATGTTTTGCTGGACTTGATCCAGTTGGGTGGATTCCGGTTTTGGTTCTTGGTTTTGTGGGACACTTTTGGCAACATAGTTCTTGTCAGGTGTACCAAACATCTGCACCACCAGTACGGTGGGACGTCCCTGCAGTACTCCTTCTTTAATAGAAAATCCTACTTCTGAATACTGCGACTGCAGAATATTGTCGCGGTGTTTTTCTGACTTCATCCACGCGTTTACAATGGCATTGCTGTCATTAAAATCTTTTGCTAAATTTTCGCCGGCATACTCATAGTAATACCCGTTTTTTTCAAAAAAATGCCATGGTGAGGTGCCGTCTGGCGCAAAGTGTGACCAGTAGTCACGGGCAAACATATCGGTTGCCTTATCTTGTGCCGCTGCTGCCAGCAGGGGACTATATGATAACGTCGGAAGACCATACTTTTTGCGCTCAGCATTAGTATCTTCCAGCAACGTGTCAGCCGTGATGTGCATGGAAATCCCCAGTATGGGATTGTTTTGGTGGTGGAGCGTATATTTAAGCGCAAAGTTGATAAGCAGCAGTATGGCAACGGCCAAGCCCAGCATATCCGTCTGCAAGACTTTTGCGGTATTACGATTCCCGCTGGAAGGTATAAAGAAATGCAGGAAATAGTTTTTTAGACTGCGAAACATACCATTCAGTATAGCAGAACCATATGGCTGTTCCGCAGCAGTAAAGAGCGGCAAAAAGAGAAAATAGTGTTTGAAAAGGCGACGGTTGTGACAAAGGTTTTGGAGGTATTTGTATTGTACTGGCTCCCAGTATGGTTGGTTCGGGCGGTATGCGGTATAGCGTGAGGTGGATGGTTGGTTGTATGGTGGTATGAGTGACTGGCGGCATATTGATCGGGTTGCTGGTAATCTGCGCTACGGTCGTTGTAGTGGTTTTAGTCTGTTGCGCTGGGCAGGGCGCATTCGGCGCATTTTGAGTAGGAGTAGTATGGCACCAGTTTCCATTATACCGACTGTATGATGCACCCTCTGGTGCGTCCCCATATGTAACGGTTTCAATCTCCTGTTTGGTAGCATTCAAAAGCCGGACGGTGTCGCCGCTGTTATTTAAGAGCGATCCTGAAAACGTAACACTTCCCCACCCATAGCCGGGAATGGTGATGGTAATTGACCGGGGCGATCCTCCGGCATCCGCACTGTCATCGATGTACCATTTCGTGATGGTTATTGGGTAATCGTTATCGTTATACAGCTCTACCCATTCATCGCCATCAACGGGATTTGCCATGATTTCCGAAATATGAATATTGCTAATGGTAACGGATGCGGTGGGTGTTGCTTGTGGGGTGGGCGACGGAAGAGCCGTAGGCGTTGGTATTTCAGTGGGTATTATCGTTGCCAAACAGCTCTGTCGGCTGTAGTTCCAGAGTGTTATTGACGAGGCGCTTGCAATAGCAGATCCTGTACTGTCGGGTAGGCGCTGCCATGAGATACTGTTACCCAAACTTTTAGTATAGCCCAGACTGTCAATTAACTGCGCACTGCCGGTGGTTGGCGGAGCGGTATTATCAAACAATCGTGCCATGTCGGCGCTGGCTTTGTTGAGATTAAACGATTCGCCAAACGCCAGACAACTGTGTGCCGGCAGCAGGGTATTATCAGGCAGGGTGACATAAGTGGTGCCTCCACTGTCATCCAGAAACCAACCGGAAATATCAACAGCAAGATCAGAATCATTGACGAGCTCTATTGCCTCCTGAGGCTCTATTTGTATTTCGTTGATGCGTACTGATGCGTATGCCCGAAGAGCACTGATAAAAAATACCGTAAGTGCAATTACCAGCACAGCAGCACGCATACCACATAGCGTAACGGTATTAACGGGAAACGCTACGGAGTATAGTCAACGAGAACAACGTTAGACTTTGTTGGAGTATTCAACATACAGCCACTCACGGTCAGTATTCAGTTCTTTGATTCTATCCTGGACTTTATCCATAGCGGCTTGCACATGAGGTTTTTGACTCAAATCAAGCGCATTACTCAGTTCTGCGTACTGGGTGATGAGTTGTCGGTGGCGAATGTCGAGCGCTTTACGAATAAGCTGCCATTGAATGTGCGGACTCAGAGTGTGCCATTCCGCAAATGTTTCCAGGTATTCGGGTTTGTATTCACCAAAATCAATAGCCTCGTGTAAGGTAATAGTTCCTTTTTGGCGCGGTGGGGGAGCGGATTTAGGATTGCGTTCATTGATCTCGTTTTCGTCCATACGTAGGGGTTATTATACGCTATCGGAGTATAATCTATCTCATGCGGGTCTATATTGTGCGACATGGCGAGAGCGAGGCAAATGCAAAGGGTATATATCAACACCGTGATGTCATTCTATCTGAAACGGGTGTCAAGCAGGCGCAGATTGTGGCACAGCGGTTTTTGCACATTCCCATCGATAGTATATATTCCAGTTCATTTGAGCGCGCCAAAAAAACAGCAGGCATTATTGGTGATACTATCCATAAGCCGGTAGAGTTATTGCCGCTGCTGACTGAAATAAAACGGCCAACGGTTATTGAAGGAAGAAAACAGAGCGAACCCGAGGCACGCAGCATTATGCGGCTTATTAAACATATGTGGCACGATCCGCAGTGGCGTCATTCTGATGAAGAGACTTTTTTTGATCTGCGAACCAGAGCCATGAAGCTTCTTCACCACATAGAGCAGTTTAAAGATACTGAGCAGGTCTTGTTGGTATCGCATGGCACCTTTATACGCATGTTAGTATGCGTCATGATCTACGGCGAATCATTAACGCCGGGCAAGTTTAAAA